>JAYSYI010000053.1:0-7498 GCA_043727665.1 Limnoglobus sp.
GAGGAGTTGATCCCTCGAATTAAAGCGTTTTGCCGCAAGGTGATCGCTTCGCCGATTCGCGCCGCAACCGGTTCGGGGCCGATCCGAAACGTGCCACGAACGCTCACCGAACGCCCCGCTACGGTGTTAGCCATCGGCTGTTCGACGGGCGGGCCGAACGCGCTGCGTGCGATTTTAGCCGACTGGAAATCCGACCTGCCAGTGCCCGTGGTGATCGTGCAACACATGCCGCCAGTGTTCACGAAACAACTCGCCGTCAGCCTTACCAACTGGACAGGTTTGAACGTGACAGAAGCGAGCGACGGCGACAAAGTCGTGGCGGGTGGTATCTACATCGCACCGGGTGACAACCACATGACAGTTATTCGCCGACCTGCGGGTGTGTTCGTGAAACTCGAACGGACACCACCCGTAAATGCGTGTCGCCCGGCCGTCGATATCTTGTTTCAATCGGTCGCCGAGGCTTACGGACCCGGCACGATTGCAGCCGTCCTTACCGGGATGGGTCGGGACGGGCTACGCGGCTGCGATGCGATTCGGCAACGCGGTGGGCGTATTGTCGTACAAGATGAAGCGACGAGCGTCGTCTGGGGAATGCCCGGTTCGGTTGCCACTGCCGGGCTGGCCGATGCAATTCTGCCGCTCGGCCGCATCGGCACGGAACTCGATCTCCGCGTGCGGGCCAGCCGACGCGCTCTCGTTGCCGGAGGTGCGTAATCATGCGAAACCTCGACGCGATTGGCACCGAAGATTTCGATCGCATCCGCACGATGGTCCGCCAGCAAACGGGCATCGTGCTCGAAGATAGCAAGCGATATTTAATCGAATCGCGGCTCTCAACGTTAGTACGTAAGGAAGGGATTGAGTCGGTCGATGTGCTGTTGGACACGCTGCGCGGTGGTGGCTCTTCGAGCGAATTTCGCGGGAAAATCGTCGAAGCCATGACGACGAACGAAACGAGTTTCTTCCGCGATGGGCACCCGTTCGAAGCCCTGCGTCGGTTCGTGATTCCGGAGCTAATGCGGCTTCGTGCGAAGGAAAAACGCTTGCGAATCTGGTGTGCGGCCGCATCGACGGGGCAAGAGCCGTACAGCCTGGCGATGTTACTGCGGGAGCAGTTTGCTGCGTCGCTTCTCGGTTGGAACGTGCAAATACTCGCGACGGATTTTTCGCCAACGGTGCTCGACGTCGCCCGGTGTGGGCGGTTCAATTCGATCGAGATGAGCCGCGGACTGACAATGCCGTATCAGTCGAAGTATTTCCGCCAAGTCGATGGCACGTGGGAGATCCACGAGAGCATTCGTGCGATGATCGAATTCCGCCAAATGAACCTGATCGGCACTTGGCCCGCGATGCTGCCGTACGATCTGATCTTGTTGCGAAACGTGCTAATTTATTTCGATCTTGCGACGAAACAGATGGTACTGCGGCACGCGAAGACGGTGCTGCGCGGCGATGGATATTTGCTTCTTGGCGGGGCCGAGACGACGCTGAATATCGATGCGGGTTACAGTCGGGAAACGGTTGGGGATTCGGTTTGTTACCGGCCACGCGGTTAATTTTCATACATACACCGTTCGGTGTTAGGGGTTGCATATGGCTATCGGTTCGAAAGAAGTCCGGCTGTTCATCGCAGAAATTTGGCAGTTGATTTTGTGCCAGGACGTCGAAACTTCGACGGAACCAGTGGGTGCGTGGCCAGAAAGTTTACTCGGGTGCGTGCAGATCACGGGGGCGTGGCGTGGCACGGTTTCGATTGAGATGCCGACCTCATTAGCACGCCGCTTGACGGCAACGATGATGGCGCTCGACGACCCGAGCGAAGCCACGCCGGACCTCGTAAAGGACGCGCTCGGCGAACTTGTGAACATGTTCGGGGGGAACGTGAAAGCGGTTCTGCCGCCGCCATGTTACTTGTCGTTGCCCGCGGTTGGGCCGGGTGGCGGTGGCGAAATCGAAGGCGTGTTGCGCCGAAATCTCGTCGATATCGGCTTCATTTCCGGCACAGAAACCTTCCGAGCCTGTATTTCGCAAGTCGAGTTCGACGACCAACTCCCCATCATGATCGCACCGAAACTGCAACCGCACCGCATGAGGTCGCACCGTTCATCGAACGGCACGAGCCTGTTGCAACAGAGCGATTCGATGCTGATGAAAGTGCGATAACTCAGCGCCGGAGTGGCAGGCGTAACCGGAAGCGGCTGCCGCTCGGTAGTCCTTCAGCGGTCAGATCGCCGCCGTGTTCGCGTAACACTTTTCGGCTGACGGGCAAACCGAGGCCGGTCCCGCGGTTGCCCTTTGTGCTCACGAACGGTTTGAAAATTTCTTCGACTTTGTCGGCGGGTACGCCCGGCCCGTTGTCGGTCACATCGAGTTCGACCCATTGCCCATCTTCGGATAATCGCAACGACACTTCGAGCCGTGCCACCGGTTGATCTTCGATCGCATCGATCGCATTTCCGACGATATTGAGTAGCGCGCGATGGATGCCTTCGGGGTCGCACATCACCGGTGGGAACGACACTGGCGGGACGAACACGAGGGCAATGCCGCGTTCGGTCAGGCGACCTTTCACGATCTCCAAAACATCCTCGATCAACTTCACGGCATCGATCGTATGGATGCTCGGCTCACGCTCTTTGGAGAAATTCAACATGTCGAGAATCAGTTCGTCGATACGCGCCTGATTCTTCTCAACGAGCGTCCAACCCTTTGTCAGAAGCTCGCGATCCCCATCGAGGCCCATGCGCACCATGCTCGCACCGAAGCGAACGCCCTGCATGATGTTCTTGATGTGGTGCGACATTCCCGCGATCGTTTGCCCGACGGCGGCGAGTCGTTCGGCGTTCACCAGCGCCTGATAGTATCGGGTTTCTTCGACTGCGAGTGCCGATTGGTGCGCGATCGCCACGGCCAATTGCAGATGGCCGTCGGTGAATTTCGGCGTGGCCGATCCGCCGCTGTGCGTATCGAGGAAGATCGCACCGACCATTTCGTGGCGGCCGCACATCGGCACGCAAAGTACCTCGCGGATGTGATGCCGCGCGATGCTCTCGCCGCCGCGGAACCGGTCGTCGGTTGCGGCATCGGAAACGAGAATGCCCTTGCGTTCGCGCATGACGTATTCGACGACAGTCCGGCTGACGCTGAAGGTTTTCGGAATGCTGCCATCGCGTGCCCGCACCGCCTTCGGCATCGCCACGCCCGTCTCGGCATCGACGATCATGAAACACCCTTGATCGGCGTCGGCAGTGTGCAAGATCAAGCTCATGATCCGCTCGAGCAATTCGTCGACATCGAGGATGTTACTCACGGCGTTCGCGGCCTCGTACATCACCGCAAGGTTCGCCAAACGGGACCGCAGCCAATCGGTGTTCGCTTGCGTCGGATCGCTGAGGATCGCGGTGCCGGCTTCGGCGGGGATGCTGCGCAAAATGCTCGATTGAAATGCACGATCTGGCTCGAAAGATAGTCGAATTGCGGCAGTGTCGTCGTTTTCGGTCGGCGTGTGCGAATCGGCAAATAGCAGGATGGTTTCGCCGAGTGCGATGCGGTCACCGGGGCGCAATTCGGCCGATTGCACGAGGCGTTCGTTGAGGTGCGTCCCGTTGCCGCTGCCGAGATCGACGAGGCGATAACCCGAACCGGATTTCCGCAGTTCGAGGTGCTTGCGCGAGATGCGCGTATCGTGCAAGTGAATCGCATTCGAGGAGTGTCGCCCGATACCCATGACGGCCCCGGACAGATCGAACTGCTTGCCACGATCCGCACCTTTAACCACGACGAGCCGAGGCATGATCGAACTCCGTAATCGACATGGTCACATTGCAACGATTTTGGGTAGCAGGTAATTGACTCCAGCCTCTACCCACCCACCCAATCTCAAACTCATTCCCGAATTTCGGAACCAACCTAACCCAGTAACGACTTACGTCGAATTTCGACCGTCTCGAACCACGCGAAAACCAAAGTTTCGGTCGTCCGTTTCGGCAAAACGGCAACTGAGCTATGAACGCCACTCATCACTTCTTCTCACGTTTCGTCGGCACGAATTGCGTGATGTCGAGGCCGTCTTTGCCGAAGAACGAATCGAGCACATCGACGCGTCCACGGCCTTTCATGCCGAGTAACACGCGGCCCATTTCTTCCCACCAGATGCCCGCGAGAATGTCTGGGTTCGTGGCCTTCAAGCGGTTGTATTGTTCGAGGCGTTTGCGAAAGGCGTCAGCATCGGCGAGTGCCAGGCTTTCGCGTTCGAGTTTGTACGACGACGATTGCTGTTCGAGCCGAAACTGCAACGATTGCACTTCGCGAAGGCGTTGGCTGGCTTCTTGCTGCGCCTGATTTTCCTTCGTGCGAATGCTCGTTTGTGCTTGATTGACAGCCTCGAACGCATCGCGTACTTCGGCGGGCGCGCCGAGGAAATCGACGCTGATCCGCTGCAAGACGATGCCCAGCCGGTGCGATGCGATCCGTTCCGGCAGGCGCTCCATCGCCCAGCGTGGCAACTCCGCGCGGCCCGTTAACAGGACTTCATCGACGGTTCGAGCACCGACCCATTCGCCGGCCACTGTCTCCGCTTCGCGACCCAGAATCGCATCGACGCGGTCGCGCCCGGCGAGGTAGCGTTCGAGTTCGCCATCGCGTTCATCGATCGCATATTCGAGGACGAGTTTCACGTTTGCGAGGTTTTGATCGCCAGTTAGAAGCTGCCCCACGGGCGTGGCGGATGTGTCGTCGTTGGCATCGGGTGAGTAGCCGACATCGAGTTGGATATTGCGGATCGCGATGCGGTCGACGCGATCGAACCCCCACGGCAAGCCCACCCACAAGCCCGCCCCCGGCCGAGCCACCACGCGGCCAAACCGCGTCACCACCGCACGCTCTTCGGGGCGTATCTGCGCAATTCCGGTTGCCAGATACGCGAGAACAATCAGTACGAAAATCGTTTGCCACCGTCGCATGAGAGCATCTTCTCGGGGAACTCCAGGAGGTGGAAGTATTCTACAATTGTGGGGGAACTTCGACAGCAAAAACACAACCGCCGGGATTATACCCGGCGATCGTGTGCGGTGGCCTCGACTATCAAAAGTTACGGCAGATTGGTGACGATACCGTCCGAACCGGGACCCATGTTACTCCACGTCACTGGGTCGATGCTGTTCGTGATGAACCGAACACTCGCATCACCCAGCGTCACGTTGACACCACCGGTGTGACGGCTTCGCGAGGAGAAATGCGCGCCACCTGCGCCGCTACACGGAAGATTTCGCAGCGGTTGATTGTTGCAATAGCCTGCGGTATAAATTAGGTCGTTCGCGTTGGTGTTCGGAGGATAGTACGTACTGAAAGCCGACGCATCCCCCCACCATGCGAAGCCGCGAAGATCGCTACCCTGACCTTGCAGCACTTCGCCCATCATAATCGTGTTCGTTAAACCATCGGTAATGTCGGTGAGTTTGATTTTGCGGGTCCGGTTCGAGCCATCGAACATCCCATATGCGCGGTTGTAAGGGGTTGGCAGCGGCGCAGGACCAGCCGTGCCATATGTGCCGCCGTTGCCGCCGTTGACAATATAGTTAACGTTTGTGATCGCACCGATGGGCGTGTTGTCTTGATCGCTCGGGCATGTCAAAACCGAATACCGGCGCCCCGTTACATTCGTCGTGTTCGGCGCAGTCGAGTATCGCGGATAGGTGACTGGCACGGCAGCCGCAGCTGGGAAGTTCGAGTTGACGGTGTCGGTACCGCCCCAGTTCTGATAGAGCTTGAAGACGTTATCTTGTTCGACGAACGGCATCATCAGCACAGTCCAAGTTCCCCAGCAACAACCACTCGGGCTCATCATCGGAATCAGATTGTTATTCGTATCGTGATACATGTGATGGCCCAGTCCGAGTTGCTTCATGTTATTGGAGCACTTCGCACGCGCGGCGGCTTCGCGGACCTTCTGCACAGCGGGCAGTAGCAGGCCGATGAGGATCGCGATGATCGCGATCACTACCAACAACTCGATCAACGTAAAAGCATGACGTTTCCGCATGGGAAACCCTCCGAGAATAAGAAGAAAGAAAAGAAACACCGAATCGGCGACTGCGATCGAATGGAGAAAATGACTATTTCAAATCGTAGTTCACCGCGTCGTTCACACCGTCCTTGATGATGGCTTTGAGTTCCGACTTGTCATTGTACTTTGCCGGCAACATTTCCCGAATCGGCCCGGATACCCCCGGCGGTTCGTCGCCGCGTGGGGCGGGCACTTTCGGGTCCGGATACGTTATTGCCACATCGTAATCGCCCGCAGGCAATCCGACTTCCGAGATGATCAAGAATTTACCGTTGTTAATATCTGCGGTGCCGACACTCTTCCCGCCGCCCGCCGAGCGAAAACTAATGCTGCCGTATTTGATCAGTTCCCCTTTGAACGACACCGTTCCCGCAACGGAATTGCGCTTCGGCCCCGAGTTGCTACAACCCGTATTCATTCCAATACACGCAGAAAGCGCGAGGACGCTCAACCATTGGCGCATAAAGTCTCCTATTGCAAAGTCGCGAAAATATGTTGTCGGAAGAGAGAGTCGACAACAGTTGAGACCGTGAGAGTTTAGAGCGGTGGTCTCAACTGTTTACATTAACTCTTTTCGTAGTGGCCTTGTCAAGATAATTCTGAAGATATTCTCACAAAATTTTCGGTGCGCTTGCGAAGCACAGGAGGATCGGATTACAACGACTTCAGATACTCGACCAGCGCCTTGCGTTGATCGCGGTCGAATTCGGTGTCGCCGTAGTCGTGGCCGTCGTTGTCGTCGCCCAAATGCCGTTGAGCGGGCGGTGCTTCGGCTGGTAGCACCGCCAACCGGAAAGGCCAACGCTTCATGGGACAACAAATACTGTATACAAGTTAAAAATTATAAACTTGTATGTTTTTTGTGTTACAAATGAACGCAACAGGGAGTGTAGACGAGTCATGCCGCGCCCCGTAAGCGTAATTCCATCCTACCTCACACCCAATGATCCCTATGCGAATCCTCACTCTGATATTTATGGCAACGATGGCCTTGCCACTTTTGGCGCAATCGCCGACGCCGTTGACGACGGGCGAATACGTGAAGAAAGCGACGCGGGCTGATACGGTCCGTGCGACGTTGGCGTCGTTCGGCGTGCCAAACCTCGAAGGCGATTGGCAATATGCAGGGCCGTTCGACCACACGAGTGGTGCGGGTTTCGATGCGGTCTATGCGCCGGAAAAGGACAAAACGGTCGACCCGAAAGCGATGTACACTGGCAAGAACGGGCAAAAGTTCGGCTGGAAGCCGCTGCCGAACTTCACACTCGGAAAGGTCTACGACCTCGCGAAGTTGTTACCGAATGACAAGACCGATGCCTGCGTGTACCTGTTCCTCGAATTTCAATCGAAAGTGAACGCACGCCTGCCGATCTCGCTCGGCAGTGACGATACGCTCAGCGTCTTCTCCCAGGGCCAGCGAATTTTGCACGA
>JAYSYI010000054.1:0-7496 GCA_043727665.1 Limnoglobus sp.
CTGAACAAGAAAGCCGGCACCGGACCAACGACGGGCACGTTACCCGACTGGCTGCAAATCGGCTTCGGGCGCGCCATGGTGTTACGCGGCGACTCGAAACTGACCGCAGTCAGTGCTTACAAAGCGAAAGTGAAGACGCTGGTCAGCGGCTCGAAAACGAAGCCATCTGCCGTGCGAGCGAACGAACTTTGGGAAGGCGAGAAGTCCAAAGATTACGATCTCATCGCCGCGAGTTTCGTCGAGTACCTCGTCTATGGCCCCGAATCGGAGAAATTCGCGTCGATCCTCAGCAACTTCAAACCGACCGCCACCGGCGCGCAACCGACTTTTGCAGCCATCTTGACGGAACTCGAATGGAAGCCCGAAAGCCTCGATTCCGGCTGGAAGAAATGGGTGACGACGGGGAAGTGATGACGGCCACCCACACAATCTTGCGCTGGCGAGCGGCACCGCGTAAGCGTGCCGTAGTCTTTCCCACACTACACGCCGTAAGATGTTCGAAGCCTCCACGGCACGCTAATTTAGTATGGGCTGTTGCGTTCGGTGGCCTGGCTTCGCATTGGCTTCCCAGGGGAACACGCCATCCCGGTCTGGCCAGACGAGTTGCAGCACGGGGAAATTCCAACCCTGATAGAACCAGCCCGCCGTGCCGATGTACGCCTTGTAATGGCGGACATCCATTAGTGCAAAAGCGGATAGAAAGCCTTCGGCCACGTCGTCGTATTGCTTCCCAGCTTCGTAGCGCATACCGGCTTCGATTGCGGAACCGATGGAGTTGATAAACCGGTGCGTCGTTTCCCACGGCAGCCCGATGAGGATGATCTCGGGGTGCCCGAATGTGCGATAAAGTCCGATCGAGAAACCATATCCGGGGCCTTCTTCATCGCCGGGAATGCCCAACACGGCCCAACCGACGCGGACGATGTTCGCCAGCATTGTCCGGTCGCCATCGTTTTCCGGAAATGGCAACTCTGACTTGGTCATGCGTGGCACCTCAAACGGTATTCTCCCGCCAAATCAATCCGAGCCGCCGAGGGCGTCCATTGCTTCTCGGCGCGTCGAATAGAGTGCCCACAGGGTGTCGAGTGCGGTGGTTTTCAGGAGTTCGCGGATGCGGGGGTTTACTCCGGCCAACACGAGTTCGCCACCTTGTTGTTTGACGGGCAGGTGGCAGCGAAGCAGGAACGTGATGAACGCGGAGCCGAAGTAACGCACGCCGGTGAGGTCGATGATGAGGTGCGTCGGTGGGTCCGATTTCAGTGGGGCTAATACCATCTGCGCGGCGGTATTGACCACGGTGTCGGGAAGGTGTTCGACTTCCGGCGACGGGATAATCACGGCCATATCGCCGTGCCGTTTGATCTGGAAGTATTCGTTGGCCAGCGATGCCGTCGTCGTTTCGGTAGTCATATCTATCCCTCGTGGCGACAGGTGAAAATCCGTCGCACAACCAAGGGTAGCCGCATTCTTTGCGCGAATCAAGCACGCAAATGGAACGACGGCAATACGATTTGCTCGATGCGGTTCGCGAACCGTTCGACGACGTGGCCCTGCCCGGCAACTTCTTGCACCTCCGCATGATCCAAAACGCCCGCCGACAGCCCTGCCGCCTTGTTCGTGATGCAAGACATCGCTGCGACGCGCATGCCGAGTGTCGCAGCGGCTTCGGCCTCCATTGCGGTGGACATCCCGACGGCATCGGCACCCATCGCTTTCAAAGCGCGAATCTCGGCAGGCGTTTCGTAACACGGCCCCGTGAGTGCCGCATAGGTGCCAATTAAAAATTCCGCATTGCCGGCGAGTGCATCGACCAGTTCCGGTGCGTATGGCGATGGCTTGGGCGCTTTCAGACTTTCCTGCCAACTCGTTGGCGAGAGTAACTTCAGGTGCTTCGCGATCACCATCCAGTCGCCGGGGTTCAGCGAATCGTGGATGCCACCGGCGGCGTTTGTCAGAATCAGCGTCGTGATGCCGAGATCGTTCGCGAGGCGGACATTCCCCGTGACGCGGTTGGCCTCGTGGCCTTCGTAAAAGTGCATCCGCCCCTGGAACATCAACACCGGCACATCGCACCACAACCCGAGTACGACGCGCCCCGAATGGCCGTGGACCGTCGGTGGCGAGAAACCGGGAACGTCGGCGAAACGAACCGTGGCGAGTAATTTCACCCGTTGAGCGAGTGACCCCAGACCCGAACCGAGAACGATGGCAAGGCGGGGTGCGTGCGAACGGGCGATGGTGCAGAAATCGGCGAAAGAGTGCGGCATTATGCCAGTTCCACGTCGTCAGTGGCGTCGTTATTTGCATGATGGGCGCGTACGGCTTGGGCAATCAGCCGCGCACAAGCTTCTACGCTGAACCGGCTGGAGTTAATCACGAGGTCGTATTCGGCCACATCGTTCGGATCGCGCGAAGTCAGCCGGCGCAAGAACGCCGCGCGGCGATCGTCGAGTGCGGCGACTTGGTTGGCCGATTCATCGGGCGTCAGCCGCAGCCAATCCGCCATGTACGCCACCCGGTCGCGGTCGGGTGCCACGATCCGCACGTGCAACGAACTCTCGCTCGGCAGCACGAACCCGGCCCCACGGCCGACGAGCACGACTTCCCCACGTGCGGCCAATGTCAGCATCAGACGCAACATCGCCAGCGTGTGTTCGTCGAGTGCGAACGTCTTGCGTTCCAGTTGTAAACGCGCGAGGTGTGCGTTCGCCCAATCTTGTGCGAATGGAGGAACTTCCGCGAGCAAGTCCGCACGCGCCGCTTCGTCGCCGACGATGAGATCGAGGTTGTCGCGGCTAAAAACTTGCCATTCGAGAAGCTCGCCGACCCGCTTGGCGATCGCTTCGCCGCACGCACCCGCTTGGCGACTGACGGCCACCGTCATCCCACGTGGCCGCGTCAGCGGGGGCGGCGTGAGCGTGTCGCCGCGAAAACCGTGTAGCGGCGGAGCGTCGTGGTCGAGCGTTTCGGTTTCCATCATTCGTCTCGGTTAGGCGTCATCTTGCGTTTCCTGTCGGGCGAACAGGAATGCACCGATGATAGTCAGCGCAGCGGCCGCAGCGATTAATACGATCCACGCCGTGTTCGTGCCAACGGGATCGTAGACATCGAGGCTCGCGGGAGTCGCGGCACCCGCAGAATCGGCTTCGTTATACATCAGGGACCGCACGTAGTAATTCAAGCTCAGACGCTTCAAACTGCCCGGAAGGTTCGCGACGAGCGTTTCAAAAAAGAACACGTACACTAATCCGACGACTGCGGGACGCCGAAAGATGGCCCCGATCAGGTGGAACAGCGCCGCGAAACCGATTGACCCGCCGATGACGGACGGCCAATACGCGAACATCGCTCGCCGCCCCATTTCGCCACCCGCCAGGCAGAGAACGACGAAGCCGAGCGCCGTCACCAGCACGCACCACGGCAGCACGCCGAGGAACTTCGCGAGGTATATCGCCTCGCGCGGCATCGGTCGCGTACTCAGCCAGATCAGCGTTCGTCCTTCGCGCTCCGCACCGATGGCACCCGACGCATACGCCAACGTGAACAGCGGCATCACGAACCCGAGGTACATGCCGAACACGACCCAGCGCGAGAAGTTCAGGAACGCGAAATCGTCCATCGTCGTCTTGTCGGCGAGCGGCCCACGCAGCGCCGCAAACACGGCAGTCTTGATCCCGAAGTCCGAGTACGGCCCAGGGATCATCTGATAGTACGCGAGTCGATCTTGGGCATATTCGCTGTAAGTCATGCGGATCGCGCCATCGCTCATGGTGTCCGCGATCATCACCGGGCGATTCTCCA
The DNA here is from genome assembly GCA_043727665.1 of Limnoglobus sp. Taxonomy (GTDB): domain Bacteria; phylum Planctomycetota; class Planctomycetia; order Gemmatales; family Gemmataceae; genus Limnoglobus. The sequence goes on from JAYSYI010000054.1 coordinate 3,802, forward strand.
AACGCCAACCGACGGGGCCGTGCGTGAACACCGCAATCGCCACGGACATCAACAACACGAGGCCAAACGTCACCCAGCCGAGCGAGCGCACCCGCCAGTGACGGCGGAAGGTCAGCGCGACGAGGGCAACGAAGCTGTTCATGCGGGGTACTTTCGGCAGGCGCTGGCAACACGAAGTGCATTTTCCGCATGGGCGGGCAATTATCAAGAGCGAGCGGTCGGACGGTTTATCATTATTCGACCCGGACCCGCACACGCTTGTTTCGCTATTTCCAACACCCAGGACGAAAATCCATGCGAAGTCGGATCGTCGGGCGTGACGACTGTTATCTCGTAGATGAGCGGGGTACAAATCCACGCTTCGTACGGATCCGGCGCATTGACGAGGCTCGAATTGACGAAGTCCACCGGCACATCGATAACCTGAAGCTCATCCAACGCGGAACATGAGAATTCAATCGAACGGCGGACGCGGGAGTGGATGGCGAATGGGCCATCTCCATCGTGCATTGGTGTGTAGGCGTGATTCTCCATGTGAAGGTTCATCGCCTCGTCACGCACAAACAGTAACACGCCTTGCTCGACTGGAAGTTGTTCAACAGTTAAGTCGCGACCCGGTACTGCGATAGTCACTGCGATGGTCGCCGCTCCGAGGTCGAGGTCTTCGACGAGGGCCGTCGGCCAACGTTCGAGGATCGATGCGAGCACGCGAGCGAAAACCACACGCGGCTGCTCGAACGTGAAAATCACCAAGTCGCAGCCGGTAATCTCCATACGATCGCCTTTGAGTCGAGTGCGGCAACCGAGAACAGTCGTTCATATGTCGTTCGCGTTAAATCGGTTCCGGGATGTCGACTTCGACGATGGGCGCGGGTTTGTACGTTGACAAGATGCGGCGGATTTCGGCGAGGTCCATATCGGTGACGCCTTCGCGGCGATGATAGCGGCGTTCGAGCGCTTCGAGGAGCGTCTCCCACATATCGCGCGGCACGGGGTTGAGGCGTCGCCAGTTTTCGCGGCGTTTCGCCCGCGTCTTAAATTCCCATTTGCGGGCGAACATTTCGACCGAAACGAATCGTCGTTCGCCGGTTTCGGGGTCGGTATCGGTCCAATGTACCACCATATGACTGACACAGGAACATGCGATTCAATACCTCAATTGAAATTTGGCCGACCACAATAATCTGGTCTGCGAACGGTCTCGCTCGTCAGTCCGACGAGAATACTGCGAAGCACTCAATGCAAGAAGTTAGATTAAATTACCACCGATGAAACCCAAATCATCGTTGCCTTCGAAGAAACGAGCGACAGCATTTTGCGGTTCTGTCTGGGATGCCAGTTCCGCTTTGAGACTGTTGCATTTCGCGATGTTCATCGAATGCCTATTAATCGGTAGCGTGCGATTCATGGATTTCACTTGCTTGCAAGTTCCATCATGCAGACGAAACGTTGACATTTGCGGGTGTGCAAGCTGAATCGGCCCCTTACGGGGCCGATGGCAGATGCATGATTTGTACCGGCACTTCAGTGTCGTGGAAAACTGAGGCTAATTCTTGCCGCGGCCGGAGCGTTTACGTTCGTTTTCCTTCAGGAACAACTTGCGCATTCGCAGGAACTTGGGCGTGATCTCAACGAGTTCATCGTCGTCGATGTACTCGAGTGCCATCTCCATCGAGAACCGCATGGGCGGCTTCAACGAGACGGTTTTGTCCGACCCGGACGCCCGCATGTTCGTAAGGGCTTTCAGGCGAGTCACGTTCACGGTGAGGTCGTTGTCGCGGCAGTGCTCGCCGACGACTTGGCCTTCGTACACAGGCTCTTGCGGGTCGACGAACAGCACGCCACGATCTTGCAGTGCCTCGATGGCGTAGCCGGTGGTCTTCGACGTTTCGATCGAGATCAGCACGCCGGCAGAGCGACCGGGCATACCGGGGCGGGCGATACGGTAATCGTGGAAGTTATGGTGCATGATCGCGTTGCCTTGCGTCGCGGTCATCATGCGGGTACGCAGGCCGATCAGGCCCCGCGCAGGAATGTGGAATTCCATGTGCGTGCTGTTACCCTGGCCGCCTTCCATCTTGATGCACTCGCCCTGGCGTTCCAGCACGAGCCGCATGACCGACGACGAATGCTCGTTCGGGGCTTCGACCACGAGGTACTCGATCGGCTCCATCGTTTTGCCGTCGACTTCCTTCATGATCACCTTCGGCTTGCCGACCGCAATCTCTCCGCCTTCGCGACGAATGTTTTCGAGGAGCACGCCGAGGTGCAACAGGCCGCGTCCGGAGACGATGAACTCGCTTTCGCGCTCGCCTTGCTTGACCCGCAGCGCGACGTTGTGCTGCAACTCGGCATCGAGTCGGGCACGCAGTTCGCGGCTCGTCAACGGCTTGCCGTCTTGCCCGGCGAACGGCGAATCGTTCACTTTGAAGAGCATGTCGAGCGTTGGCTCGTCGATCGTCAGCGGTGGCAAGCCGTTCGGCTTGTCGAAATCGCAGATCGTATCGCCGATGTCGACTTCATCGAGGCCGACGATCGCGCAAACGTCGCCCGCTTTGATTTCATCGACTTCGCGTTTGGCAAGTCGGTCGAATTCGAGCACTTGCACGACGGTGTCGTTGAAGGTGGAGCCGTCCTTCTGTTTGACAACCGTCACCTTTTGGTTCTTGCGAATCTTGCCCGCTTCGACGCGGCCCACGGCGATCTTGCCGAGGAACTCGGAGTAACTGATCGCGGTGACTTGCATTTGCAGCGGCACGTCGAATTCGACATCTGGTGCGGGGATCTTTTCGAGGATGGCATCGAACAACGGCTTGAGATCGACCGGCGGTACGTTCATATCCGTCGTGGCGATACCGGCACGGCCCGATGCGTAAATCACGGGGAAGTCCGCCGTCGAATCGTCCGCACCGAGTTCGATGAACAACTCGAACATCTGGTTGTGGATTTCTTGAATCCGTGCGTCGGGGCGATCGATCTTGTTGATGATGACGATCGGCTTCAGCCCGCACGCGAACGCTTTGCGCAACACGAAGCGAGTCTGTGGCAGTGGGCCTTCCGCGGCATCGACGAGCACGAATGCGCCGTCGGCCATCTTCAGAATCCGTTCGACTTCGCCACCGAAGTCTGCGTGCCCCGGCGTATCGATGAGGTTCACTTTGACATCGCCGATCCGGATGCCACAATTCTTGGCCAAGATGGTGATGCCACGTTCGCGTTCTTGGTCGTTGCTGTCCATGATCAGCCCGTGCTGACCGCCGACGAGCTTGTCGAGTTCCTCGGACCGGAACTGCCCGGACTGTCGGAGCATCTGGTCTACGAGAGTCGTTTTGCCGTGGTCGACGTGGGCGATGACGGCAACGTTTCGAATATCATTCCGCTTCATGATGAACAGCACATCCGCAAAAGGTAATCGGCCACGGTCCACTGCAGCCGCTGCTGGCCAATAATCATTTCATTGGTTAGTGTAGGACTTCGCTACCCTTCGCGGAAGGGTGGTAAATGTGAGGAAACCGGGAAGGGCGATGCGATGAAACTAATACTCGTTCGACATGCCGAAGCGGTGCCGTTACCCCTCGATGGGATCGCATCCGATTTTCATCGCCCGCTGACCGATCACGGTAAGTTGCAAGCTGCAGCACTCGCAAAAGCCTTGGAAAGCCGGGGAATTCGGCCGTCGGTCGTGTTGACCAGCC
>JAYSYI010000055.1:0-7489 GCA_043727665.1 Limnoglobus sp.
TCGCCGGCCATTCGACGCCACTACTCACCGCCCGTTATTCTCACCGCCGGTTGTACGATCTCGCCGGGGCCGTGGACAAACTGCCGAACCTCGTTCCCACGATCTCGCCCGTGTCGAACGCAGCGGAAATCCCTCTTCGCATGACCGGGACGGACGCGGTTTCGGGCGCAGTGCCGGGCGCAGTGACAGGAGACATCGGGTTGCATCGAACTGCACTGAAGTACACTTCGGCGATTGTTGGCGGAACGAGCGGTGACGGGAAAGATACCCTAGAAACGAAGGAACCGGCGCTGTTTAGCACCGGTTCGCATCGAGTTGCATCAGCGAGGGCGACGGGACTCGAACCCGCAACCTCCGGATCGACAGTCCGGTGCTCTAACCAATTGAGCTACGCCCCCTTAACTTGCTTAGTATTGATACACGTCCGCCGTGCTGAAGGCAAGGCGCGATTCCACTGTTCTTGCGAAAGTTGCTGGCTCGTTGCGGTTTTGGAATTCCATAAAACAACCCAAAGACAGGAATCCCCCTCCGAGGTTCACAAATATGGTCTCTCTCGATTTCACGGGCAAGGTTGCGCTCGTTACTGGCGTTGGCGATAACCAGAGTTTCGCGTGGTTCATTAGCAAGGCACTCAAGGCGGCGGGGGCGAAGGTCGTGCTGGCGGTTCACCCGCGGATGTGCGGCATCGTCGAGAGTTTCCTCACCCGCGATGCCGACCGGGAATCGCGTTTGTTGCCCGATGGCACAGAGCTAAAAGTCGAGAAGATGTTCGCGTGCGATGCGAGTTACGACACGATGGATCAGGTGCCGGAGAAGATCCGCACGGATCGCCGTTACGCGAAGTTCCCCGATTACAGCATCCAAGGCACGATCGAAGCAGTCGGCAAAGAGTTCGGCGGTATCGACATCCTGATTCACTCGATTGCCTTCAGTCGGGAGATCACGAAGCCGATCATCGAGACGACCCGCGAGGCGTACAGCGAAGCGTTGGGCATTAGCAGTTACTCGCTGATTAGCATGGTCCGCTACGCGGCTCCGTTCATGGCGAATCGGCCGGGCGGCGCGAGTGTTGTCGGGCTGACGTACATCGGTGGCGACCGCGTAATTCCGCACTACGGCGGCGGTATGAGCACGGCGAAGGGGGCACTCCAACTCGATGCCAAGCAGTTATCGTGGTTCGTAGGCGACCGGAACATTCGCGTGAACTTGATCTCGGCGGGGCCTTACGCCAGTCGGGCGGCGCGTGCGATCAATCCGGATTTCGACAAGCTGATCGAACATGCCGCATCGCACTCGCCGTTGCGTCGGCCGATCGGCCCCGAGGAAGTCGCGAACAGCACGCTGTATTTGTGCAGCCCACTGGCGAGCGCGGTTACGGGCCAAGTGCTGTATGTCGACTGCGGTTACAACGTGATGGCGACATGATCGAAATGAAAAGCCCCTGCACGATCGTGCAGGGGCTTTGTTTGTGCAAGTTTTTGTTTACTTCACTTCGAGCAGTTGCACTTCGAAAATCAGCGTGGCGTTCGGCGGGATGGTGCCGGGGATACCGCGAACCCCATATGCGAGATCGCCGGGGATCGAGAGGCGACGGGTGCCGCCGACTTTCATTCCGGGAATACCGTCCTGCCAGCCTTTGATCACGCCCGTTAGTGGGAACTCGATCGGCGTACCGCGGGTGACGCTGCTATCGAATACCTTGCCGTCGGTTGTCCAACCGGTGTAGTGGACCTTCACGCGGCCACCTGGCTTGATCTCGGTACCCGTGCCAACGGTCGAATCCCATACCTTGAGACCGCCGCCGATGTCTTTCCATTCGGTGGCATCGAGCTTTGGAAAATACATGCGAAACTCCTGCGATTAAAGAGTGCGAACGGAGAGCTACTTTTCCACGGAGATCAGTTCGATTTCGAACACGAGTGTGGCTTTGGCGGGGATCTTCGGTGGCGATCCGCGTTCGCCGTAGGCGAGTTCGTACGGGAGAATCATGCGACGCTTGCCGCCGGGCTTCATGCCGGGGACGCCGATCTGCCAGCCTTTGATGAGCCTGCCGAGCGGGAAGGTTGCCGGTTCGCCGCGGGTGACGCTGCTATCGAAGACCTTGCCGTCGGTCGTCCAGCCGGTGTAATGGATCGTAACGGTTGCGTCCGCCTTGGCGGCTTCGCCTTTGCCTTCGACAGCATCCCAGGTCTTCATTCCTTCGACGCCTTCGACTTTGAAATCTTTCCACTCTTTCGCGTCGAGGGCGGGCATCTTCGGCTCTTTCTTTTCCTCGGAATACGTCGCGTTCGCCAGTGCGAATGCGGTGGTCAGAGCCAGAAACGCGATACGAATCGGATTCATCATCATCGATACTCCTCAAAAAGGGAAACGGTGCGGTTAATTGAACTCGATCAGTTTGACTTCGAACACGAGCGTGGCTCCGCCAGGGATACTCGGTGGCATTCCTTTATCGCCATAACCGAGTTCCGATGGCACGAGTAGGCGACGAATACCTCCAGGCTTCATCTTGGGAATTCCGAGTTGCCACGCTCGTATGAGCCTGCTGAGTTCGAACGTCGCCGGAATGCCCTTTTGTACGCTGGAATCGAAAATCCCGCCGGTGGTCAGCCAGCCGGTGTAGTGGATTTTGACGTTCGAACCCGCCGGAACTTCATCGCCATTCCCTTCGACGACATCCCAAATCTTCAGGCCGGTTTCGCCAAATGATTTCCACTCGGGGGCATCGATCGACGGGACGATCAACGTCGTGCCGTCCGCATTGCTTTCCGAAGTCTGACTCGGTTTGATCGGGGTCAGCGGGACCGGACCGCCTTTGCCTTTTGTCGCAACGGGAGTTTCGCTCTTGAGGCCGACGAGCAATCCGACGATCAAAATAATCGAAGCAATCGCTAGCCCCGGAACGAGCACTTTTTGGATCTGCGACTTTTCCATCAACGCGAACTCCGTGCGAAATCGACGAACGCCATTCGCGACATTGTAGGCACGACCGCCTCGTTGTCCGCATGGGTGGTTGTCGCCACCCTGATTTGCATGGCGGGCCGCCTATACTGATGGTCTATGCCAATATCGATCAGCTGCCCGAAATGCCGCGAAGTGCTCGACGTTCCCGACGACTTCCTTGGTCGCGAAGTGCACTGCGCGTCGTGCCAACAGATTTTCACAGCCGCAGCAAACGCCGACGATGGAATTCCCGTTGCGCGGTCCGCACGCAAGCCCGCGCGTTCGCCGGAATACGACGACGACAACCAACCGATTCGAACGCGCAACAAAAAAGGAAACCGGCTGATACTGTGGTTGCTCCTCGGCGGCGCGGGGCTTTCGATGTGCGTCTGTTGCGGCGGCGGGGCCGTGTTCATCGGCAAAATGATGTCGCCAGACTTCGTGCCGTACGTCTCGCCCGATGGCCGCTTTTCGACCGAGTTTCCAAGCGACACACAAAAATCGAAACGCAACACCGGGCGAGCGGGCGAGCGGGCCGAGTCGATCGAAAGTACGCGAACGGTCTTTCAAGAAACGTACTTCGTCTACTTCGTCGAACTGTCCGATGCCGACCGCAAAAAGCCTGCGGAGAAAGTCGCAGAAGAGTTCGCGAGCGGACTGATCGATATGTCGCAAAATGGCCGTGAACATTCCGCACGCACGAAAATCGCCTACCAAGGGCACGACGCAATCGATCTGTCGATCGCGCTGACCGACGGTAAATTCACGATCGCAAGGGTAATCGTCACGAAGGATCGCGCCTACGTCGTCGGCGTCACCGGACCGGGCAACCCCGGCGGCGCACCATGGGTGGAAGACTACCTGGAGAAGTTCCAAATCCTGGAACCCGAAGCCAAGAAATGAGATATTGTTAGCCATCGCCTGCCAACGGCTGATCGCGAATTGATTTGACTTCGGCACCACTTCTGGCGAACATGCACGAGTTCCGCGATACGACATCGCGGAATCCTGCCGATCCATCATTTTCCGGAGACCGCATCGTGATGCGTTTCAAAACCTTCGTTGGTATCTTTCTCGCAATGGTAACTGCCGGGCCAGTTCTCGCGCAAACGGCCGATTGGGCCACCGTCACTGAGGACGATCGCGCGATCAAGATCGAGACGGACAAGCTCGAAGCGGTCATTCCGAAACGGAACTCGAAGCAGTGGATGACGGGCATCGAGAAACAATCGTTCCTCGACAAAACCACCGGCTTCCGCGAACTCGGCGACGGGCTGATGGTCATCGACTGGCTGATGGAAGCGGGCAGCGATGCCGCTTGGTCGGATAAGGTGATTGCCCCCGATGGCTTCGGTGTTGGGCGGTACAGTTGGCACGAAAACGAGACGACACCGGGCTTGAAAGCGCACACGCTCAACGCGCACGGTAGTAGCCATCGTAAGCGCGTCGTCGAAGGCCCGCAACTCTGCCATCGGATGAAGCCCGTGCAACCCGAGGTCATTCGCGGCAAAGACTTCGTGGCCGTGAAGACGACGTACAAATACGAGTTCGCCGCGCCGGGCCGCAAAGCCGGTTCGCTCTGGACGCAACTTGTGGTGTTTCCGAAAGGCGAGCGGTTTTTCGTGCTGATGGACAAGATCGACAGCGTTAACGACTCGGACGAAATGTTCCTCCGCAACGACACGCCCGGCTGCGTTCGCCACGACAAAGGCGACACCTTCAGCGAGATGTATCTCAGTTACCTCAGCGGGCCGAAGGGGCTGCGCATCCCGTCGAGCGAATTCTTCGCGCCGTTCCCGCCTGACTTAAAGTTCGGCTACCGCCGCGACACGCACAAGACGCCCGAGCACTTCATTCGCGCGTACCATCTGAAGGACAAAAAGACCGGCAAAGATGGCCCGTGGCTCGCCGGCCTGACGCTCGAACCATCGGTCGTGTACGAAGCATGGGCCAGTCAACGCCTCAACAATAACATCATCGTCATGATCGAGGAAATTCACGGCAAACCGGTGAAAGCGGGCGAGTCGTTCAGCGCCGCCCACATCGTCGGCTACTTCGACACCATCGAGGAAATGCACAAAGTCAACGACCGCCACAAAGGCCACACCGCACTCACCGCCGACAAAACCGGCTGGAAATTGGTGAAGTAGCCGTCTCGGGTTTTAAGTGGTTGCATTCCGTGTGGATGCCGTTAAGATGGCGTCCGTGTTCGCATCCCATTCGGTACTCAATTTTACTCGCAGGAGATTCCTCCGATGAGCTTCAAGATGCAACGCGTTCACGTCTACTATGCGGAAGTCGAAGACAAGCCGGGCGGCATTGCCGCCAAGCTGAAGACCTTGGCCGAGGCCGGGGCACACTTGGAGTATGTGTACAGTCAACGGTCGGCGACGAAGGCGGGCATCGGTGAGTTGTACGTCGCGCCACTATCGAGCACGAACGAACTCAAGGCCGCAAAAGAGGCGGGCCTGCGCGAGGTGCAAGAGCCGGTCGTGATGCGCGTCGAAGGCGACGATCACGCGGGACTCAGTGGGAAGTTGACGCAGGCATGGGAGTTGGCCGGGCTGAACCTCCACGGACTTGTGATGTCGGTGTTGAACGGGCGATTCGTCGGGTACATCACCTTCGATACGCCGATCGACGGCAACAAAGCCGCAACGATCCTCGCCGAACTCGGCACCTCCGAGGACATGACGCACTCGAAGAAAATGAGCGGAAATGGCGTGGCCAAAACGCTGGCTTGAGGCACGCTTCCTCGTGGGGGCACGTTTTTAACTCCGGCCCGAGCGGATTATCGGACGATTCGCCGTCGGAAATGGCCTCGACGGCAATCACTTCCTGGGTCGCCATATCTTGGGCGCAGAGCATCTTGCCGCCGAAGACGTTGCCTTTGAGATTGCGAATCACGTCGAGTTTTTTCGCGACATACTCGATCTTTTTGCCGTCTATGGCGAGGCACCAAAACTCGCGGAGCGTGGCGGGCAAGGGGTTGGCAACGGCGAGCGGCGCGACCTTTCGCAAGCGTGAGGCGGAATCGACTAACAACCCCCAAACTGAGCGCGAAGGGAATGCGTCGGAGTGTGGCTGCTCCGTGCTTTGATGTAGTAGGCTTAGTCCATGTTTGTTCGGATATTCCGCATCCGCATATGTCGTAAGTCGCAAACTGTCTCAACGGCATGTGGATGCACAAATACTTACCCCACGAATGCGACACCGAAAGTCATACCGTCCAACATCGCATCGTGCGGATCGAGCGATAGCCCATCGTGGCTGCCCGCGAAGCTGCGGAGCATCGGGGCAGGTGATTCGGCAATCGTCACAAGATCGAGGATGCCGTCGCGGTTGATGTCTTTTGCTACGGGTTGCACGCCATTGCGTTGGCTATCGTTGGCGGCGAAGAAATTGGCGAACGGTGCGGAACCGGGGTTTGCGAGATCGGCGAAGCGAAGTATCAACACGCGCGGGCCGCCGCCGGGGCCTGCACCGAATAACAATTCGGCTTTGCCATCGCCATCGAGATCGCCCGCCGCCACGTTGACACCGCTGCGGTCGGCGGCGTCAAACACGAAGAAATCGTCGATCATTTTAAGCGGCGTACCGAAACTGACAATCGACCGGCCATCGAATACGGCCACGCGCGGGCCACCGCTCGCGCCGGCCGTCACGATCAGGTCGCGCTTGCCGTCTCCGTTGAGGTCACCGATGGCGGCCCTCGCACCGCCGCGGAAATCTGGGTCGGTGATACCGAAGAAATCGGCAATTGGCGTCAGCCCGTTCGCGGTCATTTTGAAGATCTTGACTCGCGCGCCGCCACCGTTATCGGGGGTGACGATGAGTTCGTCAGTACCGTCGCCGTCGATGTCACCGGCAGTCACGAACAGTCCGACGCGGGTTAAATCTTCGTTGGGGAAGAGATCGATTGCCGGCAACAAATCGGCACCGTTCGCCCCAATGACGCGAAGGATACTGCCACCTCCCGGACCGGTGACATACGCTTCGTCGATCTGGCCATCGCCGTTGAAGTCGCCCGTAACGGCACGCACCGAACCGGCTCGACTGGGGAACGGCGCGAACGCGTTGCCCTCGACCAACGTGCCAGTTGCGCTCACGTCGAAGCGGCGCACGTCGTTGCTATTGCCGCTGACCAGCAAACGATACGACGGCCCACCGGGTGCGTTCATCGGCGCAGTCGGCGGTGAAATTTCCATCGGCGGCGGCGATGTTGGCATCTCCACGGGCGGTGGTGATGACGGAATTTCCACAGGTGGCGGCGAGGCGGGGATCTCTGGCGGGGCTGGCGGAACCAGAGGTGGCGATGGCACGACGGGCGGGGCCGATGGAATGACCGGCGGTACCGGTGGCGGTGGCAACGGGACTTCCGGCGGCACCGCAGGTGGGCTGACCGGTGGCGGTGGCATCGGGACCGCAGGTGGGCCGACGGGTGGTGGCACGGGTGGAATCTCCGGCGGGGGTGGCGGGTTACCGAGAATGACTCGGGAACCGTCGTATGCAACCGCGATGCCAGTGGTTTCGAGTTGGTCGAACG
>JAYSYI010000056.1:0-2423 GCA_043727665.1 Limnoglobus sp.
CGCGTACGACCCGCGCCGAACAAATCCGTGGCGTGTGGTGTTTGCGCGACGATGCGAACATCTTGCTGAACTTCGGCGCACACCAGGCGGACGCCGAACAGGCGTTGGCGGTGATGCAGAAATACGGCTTCAACCGCGTCGGTTTCATCGGGAAATCGACGCCCCCACTCGCATACTTTTTCGCGGCACCCGAGAACACGACAGGCACGGCGGTCGTGGCTTCGCCGATCATCAAAGCCGCACAGGAACGCGCGATGAACCACACCGGGCTGGACGTTCCCGGTGTCGGTTACGTCGGCGAAAAGATCCGCATCGACTACAAGAAAGTCGAAGTCCGAAGGGATAAAGGCGACTTCGTGCTCGCGTACGGCTCGGAGATTCTCGGCCGCTTCGGGGCCAGCGAATGGACCGCCCGCGATGCGCTGAAGGTGATCCAAGATGCGCGCTTTACCGAGTTCTGCAAGTTCGGCACCGCGGGCGTGACGTTCTTTCTCGTCGGCGACAAAGCACCGAAAGACGTGCCGTTCAGCGTGCAAGGTACGCGGTTCGCACCCGGATCGTTGTCGGTGCGATCGATCAACGGCAAGTGGTGGCTATGCGGCGAATCGTCGGCCCGCTTACTGTTACCCGCCGGTTCGCAAGAAGAAGGCGAGCAACTCGTGAAACTCGTGAAAGCCTACGGTTTCGACCAACTCTGCCAGATTGGGACATCATCGCACTCGACGATGCAGTTTCTGGCAAAGGGACGGTAAGTCAGGTTTCCGTTGGCACGAACACCGCTTCCGATGGCACCCAGCCGACGGTGCCGCCGGGGAGTTCGACTTGCCGCCAGCCACCGCGGCGGGCGAGTTCGCGGAGTTCTGCGCCGCGTGGGAGTGTTTCCACCATTCGTGCGGGGTACGTGTGGCCGTTGCCTTCGCGCAAAATCGTGTCGGTAACGACGACGATTGGCAGAGATTCAGCAGGTGTGCGGATGCATGCAAACAGGATCGCGGCCGTGGCGAAACCGAGCGTGCCCGTTGCGATGAACAGCAGTGCCCAGCGGTGCCGGACGGTGTACCATTTCGCGAAACCGAATGCAGCCACGAGTGCGAACCCGACCGCAAGAACGAAGGTATCGAACGGGGACAGGCGGTGACGCAATGTGTCGGTCGGGTTCGGGCGCAACCGGTGCTTGGGGTCGAGCGGTTCCGGATAATTCACCGCATCGCGAACGAGCCGCAAATCGGTTTGCAATTCGAGATCGTACGGGGCGAGTCGCAGCCCATCGTGCAGCGCCACGACCGCCATCGGCAGGTTCCCGCCGAGGAAATGCGCCCGTGCGCGTGCCAGCGCGACACTCGGAGTTGCGCCTCTTTGCCATTGAGCATCGAGTTCGCGTGCCGCCTCCGCGTATCGCCCATCGGCGAATGACATCGCCGTGTCACTCGGCGAAACGAGGCCGAACATGGCCATGAGCATCATCGCGTTCAAACCGGTTCCTCCCAGTTCAAAATGATGCCGCGCGCCGTGGCCACGAGCGATTGGGCATTGTCGGCGCGGTAGCCAAAACGGGCTTCATCGCAAGCCCGAAACAGTTTCACGACGCTCGCAATTTTCGCATCGGGAACCGTCGTCGTGCGCAACTCGCGTTCGATATCCATCGGCACGGTGCCGAGGTTGTGGAAGTCGTGGCGATCCGCGAGGAAGTCGCGCAGGTGCTTCGCCACGAGTGCCGCCGGTTCGGGTGTACGTTCGGCACGGGTGAGGCCATCGAGCGCGAGCCGTACCGCGCGGTTTCGGCGTAAGTTCGCCAACCGCACGCCATCGGGGTTCCGCACCCGCCAGAGCCGCACCCAACCTACGGTAAGTATCGCAATTCCGGCGATCGCGATGAGCCATGCACCTACGCCACGGAATGGAAAGCTAGGGGAAACATCGCTCGGCCAGACGAGGAAACGCTCCGGTGCAGCGGGCCGTGGCCGCGCGGGGGTTACCGCTGCGATCGCTTCGCGAACCGTAACCGAAATCGCGGTGGCGTACTTCGTGTTGACTTCGCGGCCTTCGGGTGCGTTCGGGTGAAAATAGTCGAAGCGTAAGCCGGGAATTTCGATCGCGCCACTCCGCCGCGGCCGTAGCCGATAGCGAAAGTTCGCCACCGTATTCGACATCTCGTCAGGCACATCGACGATCTCGCGGAAGCGTTCGGCGAACGCGGGGATGCTGCGTAAGTTCGGCTTGCGGATGCGTTGCGGATTCTGCGCGTTCGCCACAGAGAGTGTGAGTATGAGTTCGCCGTCGGCAGCAATTTCCTTCGGCGTGGCGCTCCAAGTTACGGTGAAATTTCCGGTGCTGATCGCGTTGTAGAAATGCTCGCGGTTCTGGAAAATTGCCGGGGCATCGTTCGCTTCGGGCTCGTCTTGTGCGGATGCGACCGACGAAAC
>JAYSYI010000057.1:0-2418 GCA_043727665.1 Limnoglobus sp.
GCTTCGGAACTCATTCTCGGGCATCACGAACGTTGGGACGGCTTGGGTTACCCGGAGCGAATCGCGGGTACGGATATTCCGCTTTCCGCACGAGTAGTGGCAATCGCATCGGTCTACGACAGCCTGCGTTCGCGTCGCCCGTATCGCCCGGCACTGACGCACTCCCGCGCCATGCGAACGATCGTCACCGAGTGTGCCGGGCGCTACGACCCGGTGTTGATCGAAGCCTTCGAAGGCTCTGCGGCTCGCATCGAAACCGTCTATAACGAGTACCCCGTTTGACGCGTTTGTCGTGGTTTTTCGTCGCGGTGAGCATTTTCGTCGCTATTCTAAAGTCATGAATACCGCCGTCCGCTGCCCGCACTGCAATGGTCTGTCCCGCGTTCCCGAAACGGCGATCAGCCGGGGCGTGGCGTGCCCACTTTGCGCGAAGACTTTCACTGCGAACCCCGTCGTTTTGTCGTCATCGCCTACAAGAACGATCCCCGTCGTTTACCCGATTCGCCACATGGACCCCGACGCACCGAAGCCCAACAGTGGGCCGAAAAGTATGCTCGTCGGGCTGGCGTTACTGCCGTTCGGGGTGCCGTTGTTGTGGTTGCTCGGTCCTTTGCTTTCGGGCAAGGAATCGTTCTTCACGTTCGCGTTACCCGTGGCCATCGCCGTCGGCTTTTCGGGCCTCTGCCTCGGTGTCGTGCTCGCCGCCGACTGGAAGTTTTCAACCCGAATCAAAGGCATTTTCTCGCTATTGCTCGTCGGGTACTTCCTCGCGGGCAGCTTGTATTTTTTGAAAATCGAGTGGATCGAATCGATCCGTAAAGGGTTCGGACAAGGCAACGACAACTGGACGAAATTCAGCCCGCCGGACAAATCGTACGCGGCGCAAGTGCCAACCGAGATGAAGCCCGACGCGGCCGAGTTGATTTCCGGTTGGAAGTTGCGAACGTACCGATCCGCAACAACCGTCGCCAACGCGGACATTTACTTTCTGGCCGATGGACCGCCGCCCGACACGCTGAAAGGTGCGGCAGACGATCGCTTCTTCGACGAAGTGAAAAAGGGCCTCGTCGCCGCAACGAACGGCACACTCGTCAGCGACAAACCGGCCTCGCAACAGAACCACGTTTGCCGCGAATATGTGATCAGCCTGGCCGACCGCGCCAGTACGCGTTCGGTGCGCGTATACCGCGTCCGCGAGCGAATCTTCGTGACGGCCGTCGAAGGCGCGTTCCTGCCGCCCGATTCGCGCGATGTGCAAAAATTCTTCGTGATGTTTTACATCACGCCGTCCAAGTGAGGTTCGCCGATGCCGATGCCGGTTCGTTCGTTGCCACTCGTGCAAAACTGGGACTGTCACGGTTGCTCGGACTGTTGCCGTACGTACGCGGTTCACGTTTCGGATGCGGAAAAAGCGAAGATCGAAGCGCAGAACTGGCACGCCGAGCCGGACCTGGCCGGGGTCGAGTTCTTCGCGTGGGACAAGTCCGAACAGCGCTTGCGGTTGAACCACCGGCCCGATGGCGGTTGCGTGTTCCTCGGTGCGGACAATCGTTGTCGCATTCACGCGAAATTTGGTTCGGCAGCGAAGCCGATGCCGTGCCGTGTCTACCCATTCGTGATGGTGCCCGCCGGAGATCACTGGCGCGTGGGGGTGCGTTTCGCGTGCCCCTCGGCGTTGCAAAATCTCGGGCGACCGATGCGCGATCAGGCTGCCGAGGCACGCGAATATGCGGCACTCGTCGAGGTCGACAAGAAGACGCCCGGCGATCTTCCCGCGCCGCCACTTCAGCCGGGGCAGACCGTCCCGTGGGCCGATCTGCTGCGAATCACGGCGGCACTCACGGAGATTTTGATCGCGCCCAGCGTGCCGCTCGAACGCCGGTTGCGGCACGCACTCGCGCTCATGGAGCTTTGCAAGAAGTCGAGTTTCGAAAAAATCAGCGGGGCGCGCCTCACCGAGTTTCTCGAACTGACGAGCGTTATCGTCGGTGAAGAATTGCCTGAACGCCCCGCGAAACCGGGTTGGGCGGGCCGCGTATTGTTCCGGCAGATTGCGGCGGTGTACGCCCGGAAAGACGTCGGGTTGAACGCAGGGGACATGGCGAAACGGAGTGCGTGGGGGCGTGGCATCGCGGGGTATCGCTTCGCGCTCGGTGCGGGCCGCGTGCCGAAAGTTCACGGCCAACTAAACCCCGCCGTCACATTCGCCAATGCCGAGAAACCACTGGGCACGCTACCTCCCGAAGTCGACGAGTTGTTCACACGTTTTTATCGCGTGAAACTCGAATCGCTCCAGTTCTGCGGGCGTACGAACTTCGACCAATCGTACTGGCTCGGCTTCGAGGCGCTCATGCTAACCTACCCCGCCGCAATGTGGCTCGCACGGCTATTCGTCGCCGGTGGAAAACCCCCACTGGA
>JAYSYI010000058.1:0-2409 GCA_043727665.1 Limnoglobus sp.
GACGTCTGGGCGCAAGGTCGCATTGAGTTGATGATCCGCAACGCGAAAGACCCGGCCGCACGCAAGCCGCTCGAAGACCGCGTCGCCAAAGATTGGGTAGCGATCCGTGCGAAGGGCGACGTCGTCGCGATACGAGAGTTTGTGCAAGTGTTCGGCTACCACTTCGCTTCCGGTAAAGAGGCGCAACTCGAACTCGCGCAGAAGCTCATTGAAAGTAATACCGATGAGGCATTACGCGAAGCGCAAAATGTGCTGCTGAAACTCTGGTCGATCACCGCCGACGACCGCATAACGGCGGCGCGGGCCATCGAGATGCTCGCGTCACTGGCGACGAAACGCGGCATGATGGACGACGCCGTCGCCTATTACAGTCGTCTGGGTACGGAGTATGCCGACGTCGTCATTCGCGATGGCAAAACCGGTGCCGACTATTTTGGCGATCTCCTTACGGACAAGCGTTTGCTGGCGTACCTCGAGCCGACGCGAACGATCACGCCGTTGCGGGTTAAAGCGGATCGCAAACAGGGTAATCCCGGCGGCGCGATCAATGTGGGCTTCGCGATCAACCCCGAAGGTGCGGAATCGAATCCGTTTTTCAAACGACATCGCCTGATGTTAGACAACAACACATCGGGGAACGGAACTTACACGTTGCGGGTCGAAGATCGCGTGACAAACGAGGTGAAAAGCCGGTACCCGAACTTCGTACTCTACGCCC
The DNA here is from genome assembly GCA_043727665.1 of Limnoglobus sp. Taxonomy (GTDB): domain Bacteria; phylum Planctomycetota; class Planctomycetia; order Gemmatales; family Gemmataceae; genus Limnoglobus. The sequence goes on from JAYSYI010000058.1 coordinate 719, forward strand.
CGAACGGACCACCACAGCACCAACTGGCGCAGCTCAAAGGGAACATCTTGCTGTTGCACGTCGGAATGAAAGTCCATTGCCTCGACCTCGCCGAGAAACGTCAGCTGTGGGAAGTCAGCGTGCTGGGGGAAGGAACGAAAGTCGACTTCAACAACGTCAGTTTGGCACCGGGCGTCGAAGGCGAAGTGTTCGTCACCTATAACACCGATGGCTTCCGCATTAGCCTCGGGCGTTCGACGATCCTCGAGTCGAACTACGTCTGTGTCGTCACCCGCGATGGCCTTTCTGCGTTCGATCCCTCCACCGGTAACAAGCTCTGGACTCGCAACAATGTGAGTTCCGCATCGCTCATATTCGGCGATGGCAAGCACGTGTTTTTGGTCGAAACGCTAACCGATGGCAAGTCGCGATCTCGCGTGTTGCGAGCGGTCGACGGGATGCCCGTCGAGGGCGTGGCCGACTTCGGCCCGCTCGTCACCGGTCCCGCCCGACAACGCATCATCGGGCGGAATATCCTGCTGAGCGAGGGCGGCAACGGCAAACCGCGTACGCTACGGCTTTACGATCCGCTGACGGCGAAGGACATCTGGAAGAAAGACTACGCCGCAACGGCAACGCCTCTCAAGTCTTACATGCCGGATTCGGTCGCGATGTTGACGGCCGATGGTCGGTTCGATGTCCTCGAATCGGCAACGGGAAAAACGCAATTTGAAGGCCGGATCGACGAAGCGAACATCGCAACGCACATGAAGGGCCTGAGTACGCCGAGCCTGATCGCCGACGGCGAACGATACTACGTGGTGCTCAACCGCACGACGAACGCGAACCGCCAAGTCAATTACAATAATAATCAGCAGATCAAGATGGTACCACTTAGTGGGGCGATGTATTGCTTCGACAAAACGACGAACAAGCGATTGTGGTTCACCGAAACGCTGACCGAAACGCAGCAACTGATGATCGAACGGTTCGACGAACTGCCTGCCATCGTCATCGCGGGCCTCGTTCAAGCCGAGGAAAACAATGCCCAGCCGAGCTACAAGTTCGCCATAATCGATAAGCAAAACGGCCGACTGCGGATGATGCGGAACGAAAGCCAGAACAACACCTTCTACAGCATCCAGACCGACCCGAAGAACGCCACCGCAAGGCTCGTCCGCGGCGATTTCTACGTGGACATCGGCCCCGATCTGGAAGCGAAACCGGCTACGACCACCAAGTGAGGTATCGATCTATGGCTGTCCGATATCGAATCGCACTGTTTGCGGCGCTGTTCATTTTCCAGAGTGCTTGCCGCGCTGCGGACGAAGCGCCGAAGAAAAAGCTCGACGCCGATCAGATGGTGGAGAAGGGCCTCGAGTGGTTGAAGCGGACGCAGTCCGCCGATGGCCACTGGGAAGCCCAAGGCGCGCAATACCCAACGACGATGACCGCCGTTGCAGGCATGGCCATGCTCATGGAAGGCAGCACACTGCGAGAAGGCAAGTACAGCGATAACCTCGTCAAGGCGGTGAACTGGTTCCTCGTTCGCTCGCAACCGAACGGCCTGCTCGGCAACCCCTCGAACCCCACCGAAGCGTCGCGCTACATCTACGGTCACGGCTTCGGCCTGATGTTCCTCGCCAGCGTTTACGGTGAAGAGGACGATGAGGATCGCCGCAAGAAACTCGAACAGGTTCTCAAGCGTGCGG
>JAYSYI010000059.1:0-2409 GCA_043727665.1 Limnoglobus sp.
CGAACCAGAATTGTGACAGTAGAAACCGATAAAATCTGTGTGTCAAGCCCAACTTCGCGTCACTTGGGGGGCACCCCTTGTGTGTGTGCCGGTTCCTACGCCAGGAACTGGAAGGTTCATCCCAGGCACCCACAAGGGGTGCCCCTTACAAAATCCGTTCAAAATGCGGTTAGCCTGCATTTTGAGAGAGAAATGTTCGAACTGCAAAATACCGGAACATCAAAACGCGCAAGCGAGGGGGACCGGCGAGAAGGCACGTCGTCGCAGAAACGATAGTAATCCCTCGCTAGCGCGTCGGGCTAATGGGAATGGATGATTTAATACCGCACCCAGCCGAGTTGTTCGCAGAGTTGCAGGATCCAGGGGTTTCGCCAGGGGTTCCAGGCGGGGTAGAAGACGGAGAGCACGGAAAATCCGAGTAGCACCACGATGGTGAATCGCCAGCGTTTGGAGTCGGCGATGCGGTCGATGCCATGGAGGAGACCCATTAGCCAGAGTGGCGAGAGCCAGATGAGCCAGCGTGCGACGCTCGTGTTTCCACCGTAGTTGTAGCTTTGGAATCGCGTGAGATAGAACGCAAAGACGACGACCGAGACGGCAATCGTCACCGTTGCAAGTTGGCCCAGTTTCGATTCGCGCAGATGCCGGGCTTGGCCGATTAACCCGCAGGCGGCGATGAGCCAGATTGGCGTGAGGCTGAACCAGCCGTGGTGGCCGACGAGCAGGTGCATTGCGTAGACGGGGGTCGATTCGTTGTTGAAGTCGATGCCGCGCGGTCGGACTGGCTCCTTGAGTTTCAGCCAATGGCTGCCGCCGAAGTGGTACCACGGCCCGCCAAACTCGCCGTAAGCGGGTGAGATTTTGCCCATCGAGATGACGTTGCACGCGAGTAGCGCGACGATCGGAATCGCCAATCCCGGCAGATAGCACATCAGCGTTTGGCGGAATCGCGACAGCAATAACAGTAAGCCGAGGCCACCCGCGAATGCGGCGGCGGGTAGCTCGAATGTGGCGGTCAGCCCCGCGAATAACCCGCTCAGAAAGAGATCGCGTTTCGTCGGCGATTCGGATCGCAGTAGCGGATAAATTGCGAACAGCGTGCAGAAAATGGCGGGCGTGTGGTTGTTCAACGTCGACGAGAACGTGATCGCGAACGTACCGAAGGAGGCCACCGCGAAGGTAATGAGTTTGCCGAAATCGCTACGGCCATATTGCTCGATGAGTTTCGCGAGCAGCAACAAATACAGCGAGAACGGCAGGACGTTGATCGTGATGAGAATGATGCCGACGACGAGCCAGCGGTCGCGGTCGATCGACAGCCCGCACAGCTTGTGCAGTAGCCAATACTCCCCCGCGAGCAGCGTGGCGAACAGTGGCGGTTTGCTCGAATAAAACTCGCCGGTAGCGGGGTCCATCACTTTGTCGATCGAGTTGTACGATTCCTCAAAGATGATGCCGCTATCGCCGTACGGCGGTGCAGTGTGGGTGAAATTCGCACGTTTGCCGATGACGTAGGTGCCGTTCTCGACAATGGCCCGCACGGTCGCCCAGCGCGACCGATCGTTCGAACCGAACATCAGCGTCGGCTCAGGGCGTTTTTCGGGCCAGACACGTACAGGCGTATCGTCACGATTGGCATCGAACTGCGTGACAAGGGGTTTATAGCGGCTCGGTTCGTAGACGTTCTCCGCGCCGACAATCTTCGCCGTGGCAATCGCAAGGGCCATCGCGCCGAGTACGAGATACATCGATTGGCGTAACGCGCAGGTCGGGTCGGTCGTGGAAATCATTACGGGATGGCTTTGCGTGCGGGGACGGTTTCGGAAATCCGGTACGGTGCATCGGGTGCGGATCGGGCGAGCGCCATCTCAGAGGAGATGCCGGTGAATGCCGATTGCCCTGCGAGAATGAACGACAGAAACGACAGCATAGAAACGAAAGGCCCGAACACACTGCCGAGTGGCAGAAACATCGTCGCGAGCCAGGTGATCGCACCGAAGAACGCCAGCAGAATCGCGAGTGTGCCGAAGGCGTGCATCGGGCGGTTGCCGAATGTCGTCCGCGACCAGACGGCGATCAGATCGATGAACCCCTTCAGGAACCGGCGTGCCCCGAATTTGGAATGGCCGAACTTGCGCGCTCGATGGTGGATGACGAGTTCTTCGCAGCGAAAGCCTTCGGCGGCCGCGAGAACGGGCACGAAGCGGTGGAGTTCGCCGTAGAGTTTCACTTCGCGAATGACATCGGCACGATAGGCTTTGAACCCGCAGTTATGGTCGTGTAACGTCACGCCAGTGAGCCACGACACGAGGCCGTTGAAGATGCGGCTCGGGAAGACTTTGTGCCATGGATCGTGGCGAATTTTTTTCCAGCCGCACACGACATCCGCACCGGCTTGAATGGCCGCGA
>JAYSYI010000060.1:0-2408 GCA_043727665.1 Limnoglobus sp.
GATGCGACGGCGGTCGATTACGTTTACGAGCGATACTACAATCGCGGTCGTTCGCCCCGCGCCAGCGATTGCCGCGACTTGCTAGAAACGGTGCAATCGATCTGCCGCTACCGCCGCCAACACGTACACCTGACGCGCGATCTCATGATCGAAGCTTCCGCGAGCTTCATCGCCGAATTCGCGTGATGACGGCATGGATTTGGGTAGCAGATTGACTCCAGCGACTACCCACCCCCCCAATCGTGGACTCATTCCCGAATTTCGGAACCAACCTAACCCAGCAACGACTTACGTCCGATTTTAATGAACGGCAACCACGCCAGAACCAAAGTTTTGGCGGTCCGTTTCGGCAAACTGCGACCGCGATTGGAACCGTACTCATCGTTTCTTCGGTATGGCTTCTGGTACAATCTCTGTGAGCAATTCCTTTCCCCTCGGAGATTCCATCATGGATCGTCTCATCGTTCCGACTCGTCGGTTGTTTCTCGGTACGGCCGCACTCGGTTCGCTCGGGCTGTTTGTTCCGGGTGCGTTTGCCGAGGAATTGACCAAGACCCCGAAGCAAACCGAGGGGCCGTTTTATCCGACGAAGTTGCCACTCGATACCGATAACGACTTGCTGATTATCAATGACGGCATCAACCCCGGCGTCGGTACGATTACGCACCTCACCGGAAAAGTGCTCGATTTAAAGGGCAATCCGATTCGGAATGCGCTCGTCGAAATTTGGCAGTGCGACAACAACGGCGCGTACTTGCACATGGGATCCGACAACAACGAGAAGCGCGATAAGAACTTCCAGGGGTTCGGTCGCTTCCTCACGGGGTCGACGGGCGAATACTATTTCCGCACGATCAAACCCGTGCCGTACCCCGGCCGCGCACCGCACATTCACGTCAAAATTAAAAAGGGTGGCAAGGAACTGCTCACGACGCAATGCTACATCAAAGGCCACGAAGGCAACGCCCGCGATGGCATCTGGAAGTCCGTTCGCGACGAAAAAGCACGCGATTCGATCACCGTCGAATTCGCAAGCATGAAGGAGTCGAAGATCGGGGAAGTCGCCGCCAAGTTCGACATCGTGTTAGGCATCACGCCAAGCGAGTAAATCGCCTGACGGAAACCACACATCATCGCGAGTGATCAGGATTCGATCCCGATCACTCCGGCGTCACGAGATTAGTCTTTTTTGAGGTGCGTCTTTACGATTTCCACCAACTTGTCGAACGTAGATGGGTCGTGAATCGCGATCTCGGACATCGCCTTACGGTCGAGCATGATCGTCGACAATTGCAGGCCGTGGATGAATTCGCTGTAGCTCAGGCCGCGCATTCGGCAGGCGGCGTTGACGCGAATGATCCAGAGGCGGCGGAACGAGCGTTTCTTGGCGCGACGGTCGCGGAACGCGAAGGCGCGCGCCCGGATCAGCGTCGTGATCGCTTGGCGATACAGGTTATGCCGACTGAGGCGGAAGCCTTTTGTGAGCTTACGCGTACGTTTGCGACGTGCGGCTAATGTCTTACCACTACCTGCGCGGACCATGAACAACCCTCAAGAAGAAGATGATGTAACGAAAAAGAAAGAGCGGATTTTAGTACTGGCCCATTGCAATCAGGTACTTCTTCACCAACGGACCCGACGTAACGACGGTTCCGCGGAGTTGACGGCGTTTCTTGCCGTTGAAGTGGGCATTTAAGTGCCGCTTACCGCACTGGGCGTGCTTCAGTTTCCCGGAAGCGGTGCGCTTGAGCCGCTTCAGGACGCTCTTGTTCGTCTTGTTCTTCTTGGCCATGGTTCCGTTCTCCGTGGGGAGGGGCGTTCAGTCCGGAGACTGCACGACTTTTGGACCCCCCGACACTCATCATCGCACTCGGCGAGCACGACGGGGATACTCCAAGCCACACGACAATGCCGCGAGGCCGGACGTTCCGCTCGAACAGCAGATTCTAGAAACACAGCCAGCGCGCGGCAAGAGAATATGTAAGTTGTTCGCGTACTTACCAGCATGGGAACAAAATGGAACCGCAAATCTCTTACGGAATCGAACCCGATCTGACTGTCGAAGAGTTTATCGACATCCTCAACCGCTCGACGCTGGCGGCGCGTCGGCCCGTGCATGACGTCGTCCTAAATACAGCAAATGCTGCAAAACGCGGGCCTCATTCTCACGGCACGAATTGCGGGTCGCCTCGTTGGGGTGTCGCGCAGCCTGACAGACTTTGCGTTCGCCACGTACCTTTCAGACTTGGCCGTCGACGAGGCGTATCAGCGTCGCGGCATCGGCAAGGAACTAATTCGCCGTACGCACGAAGCCGCCGGGCTGCACACGATGCTGATCCTGTTATCCGCACCGAAAGCCGAGACATATTACCCGCACATCGGAATGGCGAAACACGAATCGTGCTGGA
>JAYSYI010000061.1:0-7433 GCA_043727665.1 Limnoglobus sp.
GGCCAAGATGAGATCGTCTTTGAAGAAGATATGTTTGTCTGGCGTCGAAGCGATTCGCGAGAAAGCGAGTCGCTGTTGGGGCGTTGCATACCGATTCGATCTCAGCGTGGACGACGCAAGTACTTTCGCAAGATGTCGCTGGCTGCGCTCGACGATTCTTCTTGCGTCAACACGCCCTTTTTGGCGGCCTTGGGGTCAGCGACGACGGCCGGTTTCGGGCTGCCATCGGGATTGACCGCTTTCATTTCGAATACGGTGCTGCCTTCGGGGATGCTCGTCGAAGGGGCATCGTCGTCCAACCCGAGGAGCATGGCGGCGATGTTGTCGTCGCTTTCGGGGCCGCCATCGGACGATGTTTTCGTAGGCGTCGGGATCGGTTGTGGTTTCGCGGCCGGTTTCGGTACGGGTTTCTGCGTGGCCGAGGAACCGGGCTTCACGCCGACGGCGGCTTGCAGCCCTTTGATCGTCTTACTGTCTAAAGCTTTTAGCGAATCGGGGATCGGCGTGGAATCCGAAGGGCGAGACACGACGATCTGGATGCTGAAATCGAGTGGCCCGAGGCGAATTCTGTCTCCCGCTTTTACTTCGCGTTCGGCATTCGGCGTCAATTGTTCGTCGTTGATAAACGTGCCGTTCGTGCTGCCGTAATCTTTGACAAAGACTTTGTTCTCACGTTGCAGTATCGAACAATGCTGTTTACTGATTGCCTGGCTGGCAGGGCGCAGCTGGCAGGTTGGGTCGCGGCCAATGATGAATTGGGGCGCAGCCACGGGGATTACTTTCCCCTGGTGAACGCCAGCGGCCACAACTAAACTAATATTCATCGCTGTTCCTTCCATACGATGCCTGACGCTCGACAAAGCGGACGACGGAACTGAGGGGCCATTGGCGACACCATGACGGAATTTGAAACAATGTCGACAAATCGCTCGAAAGAGAAACAGCACGCCGAAGAGATGGTATGGAACCCACCAATACACTGATTCGGGCGAACCATTCGACTTACTTTAGACATACTATTTTACGGGAACCACTTCATGCAAGAAAAATCTGCCAGTTACGAAGAATTTTCCGGTTGCGGGAAGCTTGCCGCACTCCGAAGCGTAGCACGGGCATTCATCGTTGCAGGGTTTTGCCTTGCGTTAATCGGCTGCGACTCGGCCGCAACGCCGACCCCGACAGCCGGTACGAGTAAGCAACCGTTTGCGGGGATTACGCTGACACTCGCGTGCTCTGAATTGGCTTTATCTCAAGAACTTTTGCGGCAATCGTCGGGTTGGTCCGCTCGCACGGGTGGCACGGTGAAATTGAGTAACGATGCCGCGGGCGATATTCAAATTGTACGTCCCTCCGCGGTAGGCGCGATGACCGTACAGGACGAATTTCTGCCGATTTCGCCCGCAATCCAGGCGGCCGACCATCCGGGGCAATGGACGCGAACGATGTCGGTTTATCGCGAACGATTGTGCGGCTGGGGCGGCGAAGTCCGCGCCGTACCGGTGGCAGGGGAAGGTTACGTCGTTGTATATCGCGCCGACCGATTCGACGATGCCGCTTCAAAAGCCGCGTATTTAACGAAGTATGCCCGCCCTCTGGCTCCACCGCTGACGTGGGAAGAATTCGCCGACATCGCCGAGTTCTTCGCCGACCGCTTCGGTACCAGTCTGCCGATGCCGAACCCCGAACCGGCAATTGCGCTCCGCGAGTTTCATATGATCGCGGCCTGCTACGACCGCCCCGCATTTGCAATCAGCGGCATGTCGAAAAAAGGCGATTCGCCCCAACCGACCGACTCGCAGATTCTTTCATTCCACTACGATGTCGAAACGGGCAAACCGCGTTTGACGGCCCCATCGTTCCTGGCCGCGGCACGCTGGATGAAGCGGATGCAACGTTGCCGCACACCTGCCACGGAACCGGGCGATGCCCTCATGAAAGGTACTGCCACGCTCGCGCTGATGTCGCTGGGGGAACTCGGACGCTTACCCCGAACGGGTGGGGCCGCACCGACGAATTTGTCGCTGACGATGCTGCCGGGCACGCGGGTTTTTTACGATAAAGCGGGTGCGGAAAAACCGCCGGCCGACCTCGTTCGCGGCGTCAACTTCGTGCCGTACTTCGGCGGTGGCGGCTGGGTGGGCGGCGTCCGAAAGCGTTGCACGAATCCGGAAGCCGCGTTCGATTTTCTGGCAGAACTTGCCGGGCCGACCCGCAGTGCGGACCTGCTCAGCGACCCGGAATTCGGTTTCGGCCCGTTCCGCAACGAGCATATCGAACAGAGCCGCGAAGCGATCTGGAACCGCTACGGCTTCGATGCGGAACGTTCGAAATCGCTGAGCGACGCGATCCGCCAATATGCTGCACTCTCGATGGCGAACCCCGTGTACGCACCGCGCGGCCCCGACCAAGCCGAGGAACTCGCGGACTTGGCCAAGGAAATCGCCCGCTCGTCGGCGGGGCAGGTCACCCCCGAAGCTGCACTGGCCGCCGCACGAGACGCTTGGTTAAAGCGCAACGCAACGCACCCCGCCGACACCGTGACAGAATGGCAACGCAAAGCCGCCGGGCTGTGATGGATTATTCTGTAATCGTCGTGTTTTGCGATGGTTACGAATAAAATCGAGAAAATATTCGTCGCGCTTCGCCGGACACTTGTTTTGAAGAGTCGCTGCAATAATGATTTTGCCGCGTTACAGGCGACAAGGGTGCGTTTTGTAGCGGAAATACGCACAATCTTGCCGCAAACTGCCCAGGCTACCCCACTCGGGCGATCAGACCGTGTAACCGCTTTCCGTGCCGCGAAATTTCGCAAACGCGGGCAAAGTGACGCGATTCGCGTTGACAGAGCGCTACGACTTTTTTTACACTAAGCATAGAGCAATGCGGAAGTTCGGGAACGAACACTGCGAAATGGCTCGTCCCGCCCGACCGCCGAATCTGCATGCTGTTTGCATGCTACCGCATTCTCTGCAATATTCCCTCTCCGGGACGGAACCCGGCGATTGTACTTACAGCACGGATGTTAACATCCCCTTTCGGCCGTTTCTTCGGAAATGGTCGACGGTCAGAAGTTGGGCGACCGCCCGCCGCAAACGACTTCCCCGCTGGGTAACGATGAATAACGAGTAACTTGTGAAACCACGCTCTGCCCCATCGGTTGCCAAAACGACCAAGAAACCGGTTCCCGCTGCGAAGCCGACGGCGAAGAAGCCGGAGGCCAAACCGGTACCGATGCGGCCGACTGCCAAGCCCGTACCGACGCGGCCCGTTGCCAAAACGACCGCACGTCCCACCACGCCACCACCCGCACCGGTCAAGGGCGGCAAACCGACTGCTAAGCCGATTGTCCCACCTGCCAAGCCCGTCGTCAATGGGGCGGCCAAAAATGGTGCGAAGCCCGTCGTTCCCCCCGCAAAGACACCGAAGCCACCCGCCGCACCGAAGCCGCCGGTGCTGACCAAGATCGACATCACGATCCCGCCCGATAAGGATCTTTCCAGCAAGAGCGTCAAAGGCGCGGTCATCAAGGACCGCATCTTCCTGATGGTGCGCGACCCGTTTTGGCTCCACGCGCACTGGGAGTTGTCGTACCAATCCGTTCAGCGAGCCGAAGCCGCGCTCGGGCAAGATTGGCACGGCGCGAAGCCGATCATCCGCTTGTTCGATGTGACTTCGCAAGACACCACGAGCACATCCGAAGCACCGATTCGCGACCTCGTCGTCTACGGCGGTTGCACCGATTGGTACATCGATGTGCCCCAACCGCCACGCAGCTACCGTGCGGACATCGGCTACATTTCGCGTCGCGGCCAGTTCTACGTACTCGCCCGCTCGAATGTCGTGATGCCACCGAAAGCCGGCGCAAGCGAGTCGCTCGAAGAGAACTGGGCGACGGACATCGACGAAAAAGCCGCCGAGCGCCTGGTCGCCATGTCGACGGGGTTCGAGTCGAGTACGGGCCAACCCGAACTGCGCGAACTCCTCGACGAGAAGCTAAAATGGAGTTCGAAAGAGACCGCGTTCGGCTCCGGTGCAGTGCTTCCAGACAAGCTGAAAAAGTTCGCGTTCTCGATCGATGCCGAACTGATCGTCTACGGTAAAACCGACCCGAGCGCCCACGTCACGCTGCAAAACGAACCGGTGAAACTCCGCCCCGACGGCACCTTCACGATGCGTTACAGCCTGACCGACGGCCGCCAAATCATCCCCGCCGTGGCCCAAGCCTCCGACGGCATGGAAGAACGCACGATCGTCTTGGCCATCGAGCGCAACACCAAGCACCTCGACCCAATGGTCCACGATCTCTACGGCGAAAATTGATTGAGAAGAACGATGAACTGCAGATGGCGAGTGACTACCGGGTAGGCACTCGCCATCTGCGTTTTGATTTATGCGTATCGACGCAACACGGAGGTTTTGCGGAGCAGAGCACCGATCAGACTGCTGCAACCTAATTTCGCCTCAATAGTGCGGTCGCCACTTGCCGATTCATTACTAGAATGGTGTTTTCTCGTTCTGGGTTGTCTCAGGCGAAAGATTTCCTCGATATACAGGATGTAACTCGATGATCGTAGCGAATGCGTCGATTGGTATGCCGAAGCACGATGTGGCCGACTTGGCCCTGGCCGCCAAAGGCAAGAAGCGGATCCTGTGGGCAGACCAAGACATGCCTGTTCTGACGGCAATCCGCGAGCGATTCGAAACCGAAAAACCACTCACTGGCCTGCGGATGTCCGCTTGCTTGCACGTTACCGCCGAGACGGCGAACCTCGCACGCACGCTCAAAGCGGGTGGCGCAGACTTACTGCTGATCGCCTCGAACCCGCTGTCGACGCAAGACGATGTGGCCGCCAGCCTCGTTAAAGACTTCGGCATCGGCGTCGCCGCGATCCACGGCGAAGACGGCATGAGCTACTACAAACACGTCGCGATGGCGCTCGAACATCAGCCGCACATCACCATGGACGACGGGGCGGACCTCGTTTCCGCGATGGTATTCATCGCACTCGATAAACTCGAAAAGCTCGGCGGCAACCAAAAGCCCGTTCAGGATTGGGCCTCGAAGTTCACCTCCGCCCAACGCAAAACGTTGTTCGAAGGCGTCATCGGCAGCATGGAAGAAACGACGACGGGCGTCATCCGTCTGCGGGCGATGGAAAAGGACGGCGTGCTGAAGTTCCCCGTGATCGCCGTCAACGACGCCGCCACGAAGCACCTGTTCGACAACCGCTACGGCACCGGCCAAAGCACGCTCGATGGCGTCATTCGCGCCACGAACACGCTGCTCGCGGGCAAGAAAGTCGTCGTTTCCGGTTACGGATATTGCGGCAAAGGCGTGGCATCCCGCGCTCGGGGTATGGGTTCGCAAGTCATCGTCACCGAGATCAACCCCGTTGCTGCGCTCGAAGCGGCCATGGACGGTTTCGCCGTGATGACGATGGCCGAAGCGGCCCGCGTTGGAGATATCTTCATCACCGTCACCGGCAACAAGCACATCCTCGGTGCGGAACACTTCCCACTGATGAAAACCGGCGCGATGGTCTGCAACAGCGGCCACTTCGACATCGAAATTGACCTGAAAGCACTCGAAGCGCAATGCACCGAGATCATCCCGGACATTCGCCACGAAGTTGAAGAATACCGCATGAAGTCCGGCAAGAAGATATTCGTGATCGGCCACGGTCGCCTCGTCAACCTCGCCGCCGCCGAAGGCCACCCGGCAAGCGTAATGGACATGAGCTTCGCCACGCAAGCGCTCGCCACCGAGTATTGCGTGAAGAATCAGGGCAAGCTGTCGAACAGCGTCCACCCCGTCCCGGTCGAAGTCGAGAACTACATCGCGACCGCGAAACTGGCGAGCATGGGCGTGAGCATCGACAAGATGACCGCCGACCAAGTGAGCTACACGACAAGCTGGGAACACGGCACATAAGTGATCGTAAATTGCAAAGCTCACGGATTGAAAAGCCCACGGACGATCGTCCGTGGGCTTTGTGTCCAAAATGCACGTACAACAACATCAGAAAACCGCCGAGGGCTGTCAGGTCGAGTAGAATGCGTGCAGAGGAGGATCGTAAGATGAGCGCGAATACTGTAGTCCTTCAAGGAATTGTCCAACCGGATGGCACACCGCAATGGAACGGGACCATTCCCTTGCCGGTCGCCGTAGCGACAGCATCGAAAATGCCAATGAACCACCCCTTCTGGCAAATGATGCAGGAAATCCGGGATGCCCGACAACGAGCTGGCCTCCAACCTCGCAGCGTCGAAGTGATCGAGGCGGAACGACAGCGGTTTCGGGATGAGATAGACGAAGAGATTGCCGATGCCGGTCGAAACCAAGACGAATCCCAACGATTACGCCTGGAGACTGAGAAGCCGAAACCGGGGGCGTAATGCTCGTTTGCCTCGACACGAACATTTTGATCTATCTGATCGAAGACAACCCGATATGGACTCCGAAAGCGATCTTCCGCATCGACGCATTGCTCGCGGCGGATGACCAAATCGCAATCTGTGATGCCGCCAGACTGGAGTGTCTGCTAAGGCCCCTCGCCCGTGGCAACACGGCCGATACTGCGAGTTACCGTACGTTCTTTGGAAACCCAATAGTGAAGATGCTCCCGATTACTCCGCAGACTTGGGAGCACGCGGCACAACTGGGTGCGAGTTGTTCACTGAAGGCCATGGATAGTATTCATCTCGCGACCGCCATCGAACACGGCTGCGCTATATTCCTTACGGCAGATTCCAGGCTAACCCGTTGCACTGAAATTACTGTAGAAGTGTTGACATGAATAGCCCACGGACGGCCGTCCGTGGGCGTTGTTTCGTTTATCCCACAAACACGCCGCCCGTAAATCCACTCATCGCGTCGAAATCGAACTCCGATGCCGGTGTGCCGTTTGGGGTGATGTTCTTACCGAGGTAGCCCGTCACGCGACTACCGGCCCCGCTACCGGAGCCGACTACGAGATCTGCTTTCGTGTCGCCGTCGAGGTTCTTGACCGCGACCCGGATGCCGCCACGACTGTTGACGTCGCCGCCGAAGAAGTTCGCCAGATTCACATACTCGTTCTTCAATAAGCTCTTGCCGTCGAAGGCCAACACGCGCGGTCCGCCACCGGGTCCGCCGCCTGCGATCAGGTCGGCGAAGCCGTCGCCGTTGATGTCGCCAGCCGTCACGAAGATGCCGTTGCGGAGTGCTTGCTCGAAGGCGAAGAAGTCACCGATGATCTTCACGGGCGTCGTCGCGAGTGACTTGCCATCGAACGCCGCCACTCGCGGCCCGCCGCCGAAACCGGCGACCACGATCAGGTCTGCGACGCCATCGCCCGTCATGTCGGCAATCGCGGATCGTGCCCCGCCACGGAAATTCGGATCGTCGATGCCGAAGAAACCCGCGATCTTGGGGAAACTGGCCGCGCCACTGT
>JAYSYI010000062.1:0-2405 GCA_043727665.1 Limnoglobus sp.
CTAAACGATGAATTATCCCATAAACGACTTGCGTAACAACGCGGGGTCGCAATTTCCGTAGACGAATGTGCGGCCGGTTTTGAGGTTGATAAATGTCACTTCGGCGGGGGAGAACAACATCGGGTCGATCTTGTAAAAGTCGCCGTAACGCGCGAAGATTTCGGCGAACGATGCCCCGTGATCTTTCGACGAATTCGATGGTACCTGCGGCCCGATTGCGGTGATTTTCTCGTCGTCGGTATCCACCCACAACGTCACGCGGCCACCGTAGAGGATCGCGTCGTTCGTGCGGCCGATTGCCGCGAGTTCGTCTTTTGCGACGGGGGGAAGCGGTGCGGTGCCGTACCCGCTGAGCACGCATTTCAGGTCGAATTTCAGTTCGTGGAGCTTGTGCAACGCGGTTTCGACGGAACGCGCGACGACTTGCAAAGTCCCGGCAATGCTCGATGCTGGTGCGTAAAGTAACGTCAGTTTTTCCACGCAACTCGGCAACTTCGCGACGATGTTGACGACGGCTTCCTCGGTGGGGGCTTTCTTCGTTTCGAGCACGCCGACCGCGCACGCCGACTCTTCCTTGCCCGAAATATGCTGGAAAATTTCCTCTCGCGCCGATACGGCACGCATCGGGCCGGACCCCATCGCGAAATACTTTTCGGCCTTCACCTGCCAGCCCGCATACTGCGATGCAAGGCACGCGCGAATGGGATCGTCGGTGACGACCTGAATCAGCGGGCCGTTCTCGCCGGGGACAATCGTCACTTCGGCACAGTCGGCGAGGCACGCGCGGGCGAGCAAGATTCCCGCCTGTAATCCGCCATCGACCGCCGCGCCGCAATCAATGACGCGCTGCCCGCCTACGTGCGAGACCGCCACCCGCAACCGTGCGGCATCGACTTCGAGAATGTCCGCAATCTTCCACGCGCGTTCGTTCAGTGTCATACGGGTGTCACCTCGTTCGTTGAATTACTTGCCGATCAGCACATCGAACTCGTCTTCGGTTAGCACCGGTACGCCGAGTTCCTTGGCCTTGTCCAACTTGCTGCCTGCCTTCTCGCCGGCGAGGACGTAATCGGTCTTCTTCGAAACACTGCCGACCGATTTACCGCCCAAGTCTTTGATGAGCGTCTCGATGGCGGTGCGGTCGTATTTGGTCAGACTCCCCGTGACGACGAGCGTCTTGCCGAGCAACGGTTGGCCACCGGCGGGTGCGGCTTTGATGTCTTGCGTGAGTTTCACTTCGTGGGTGCGAAGGTCGGCCACGAGTCGTTCGCCGAGTTCGCTGTGGAAGAATTCGTAGACGCTCTTCGCGCGTTTCGGGCCGAACCCTTTCACTTTCGAAAGCGCATCTTCCGACGCGGCCAGCAGCAGGTCGATGCTCGGAAACTGCTCCGCCAGAAGCTCGGCCATGCTTCCGCCCACGCTGTAAATCGTCAGCGCGGGCAGTAGCCGCGCCAGGCCACGGCCCTTGCTCGCCGCGATTCCGTCGAGCAAGTTCTTCGCTTTCGTGCCCTTGAAGCCTTCGAGTGCGAGCAGTTGTTTCGTAGTTAAATTATAAAGATCGGTGACGACGTTCACCAAGCCCGAGTCGACGAGTTGCTTTGCCACTTCATCGCCGAGGCCTTCGATGTCCATCCGTTCGCGGCGTGCGAACGAGATGAGTCGCTTTGTCAGTTGTGCGGGGCATCGGCCCACGTCCGCGCAGAAGAAGCCGTAGCTCGATGCCGTTTCTTCCTTCTCGACCGGCGCGCCGCACATCGGGCAAAACGTCGGCCACACCATGGGAATCTCGACCCCCGTTCGTGCCTCCTTAACCACACTAACGACTTGCGGAATAATCTCCCCGGCCTTTTCCACGACGACTGTGTCGCCGATGCGCACGTCCATCTTCTCGACCCACGACGCGTTGTGCATACTCGCACGGCTGACTTTTGTGCCCGCCAATTGCACCGGCGGATCGAAGTTCGCGACGGGTGTCAGTTCGCCAAACTTGCCGACGGAAAACTCGACGCTGCCGAGTTTGGTGATGCCCTGTTCCGCTTCGAACTTGTACGCTTTCGCCCAGCGCGGCACCTTGCTCGTCGCCCCGAGACGTTGCCGAAGTGCCATGTCGTCGACCTTCACGACGATGCCATCAGTGTCGTAACCCAAAGCGTGACGGCCTTCGTTCCAGGTGTTGCAAAACTCGATGACTTCCGCCATCGTCTGACAGCGCGTCGTGTGCGGATTGACGGGAAAACCGAACGCTTTGAGTTGTTCCAGCAATTGGTGTTGCGAAGTGATCTCGACGCCATCGACGGCACCCGTGGCGTACGCGAAGATGCTCAGTTTGCGTTTCGCGCACTCTTTCGGATCGAGCAATTTCAGCGTGCCGGCGGTCAGGTTTCGCGTGTTGGCGTACGGCTCTT
>JAYSYI010000063.1:0-2402 GCA_043727665.1 Limnoglobus sp.
GTTCGAGCCGAACGATAACCCTTCGAGTTTCTTGCGGCTCACGCTCGGCGAAAGGCCGTACTTTTCGAGTGCTTCAAGGAGTTCCTTGATGCCGCGATCGCGCTTCGCCGACGTGCAGAAAATCGGCACGACGTACCCCGCGAGCAAGCAGCGCGGCAACGCCTCTTCGAGTTCCGCATCGCTGATCGTGCCTTCGTTGAGATACTTATCCAGAAGCAATTCGTTCACTTCGACGACGGCTTCGATGAGTTGCGTACGAGCTTCTCGCTGATCGTACGGAAACGTCGTTGGCACGTTCGTCGACTTGTGAACAATGTCGATTACGCCGGAGAAATTCGCACCGAGATTGTTCGGCATATTGAACAGCACGCAGTTCTTGCCGAACGCTTCGCGGATCGAATCGACGACGCTGGAAAATTGTACTCCATCCGCATCGATCTTGTTGATGACGAATGCCCGTGCGAGGCCACGTTTGCCCGCTTCGAAGAACATCCGTCGCGTGTCGACTTCGATGCCGTTGACCGCTGATACCACGATGACAGCCGTCTCGACGGCGGACATCGCTTCGAGTGCCGCACCGATGAAATCGGGCGTACCGGGCGTGTCGAGGATGTTCAAGTGTTTGCCACCGTGATCGGCGTGCAAGACGTGGGTATCGATGCTGAAGTGGTGGCGCTTTTCGTCTTCGTCGATGTCGCCCGCCGAGGTGCCATCGTCGACGCTCCCGAGCCGATCGACCGCGTGGGCTTTGAATAAAAGTGCGTCGGCCAGGCTGGTTTTGCCCGCAGAACGATGCCCGACGAGCGCAATATCGCGCACGTCGTCGACCATATGCTTGTTCATGAAAACCTCCCGTGGGAATCGGGCCGCAGCAATTGCTGGGGCCATCACCGCAGGTGGCTCACAGTGGCGCGAGCGGCACGTTCCGTCTGGAGAGGCGGTCGGTCGTGTGCGTCAGAGGAGTCGCCTTACATCGTTGCTTCCTTCGAATGTTGGGTACCGACCCGCACGGCTTCGCGCAAATCGATCGTATTTTCGTATAGCGCTCGGCCGATGATGCAGCCGAACAACGCCATCGCTGACAGCCGGGTGACATCGGCCATATTCGTGACGCCCCCTGATGCGATCACGGGCAGTTTCATCGCCGCTTGCATCTCGGCGAGGCCATCGAAGTTCGGCCCGCTCATCATGCCATCTTTCGCAATGTCCGTGTACACGACTGCCGCAAGTGGCGAACTTTCGACCCGCTTCGCGAGTTCCGTTGCCTTCGTGCTCGACGTTTCGAGCCAGCCTTCGGTCGCCACGTAACCGTTGCGGGCATCGACGCCGAGGACGATCCGGTCCGGGTAACGATCCGCCATGCGGCAAACCCAATCGGGATCTTGCAGCGCCCGCGTACCGAGTACCGCCCAGCGAACGCCCCAATCGAATACCGTTTCGAAGTCGGCTTCGGTGCGAATGCCACCACCGAGTTGGCACGGCATACCGGCGGCACGCACCGCTTTGCGAATTGCGTCAGCGTTGATCGGCTTCCCCGCCTTCGCGCCGTCGAGATCGACGAGATGAACGCGATCCGCCCCGCAATCGGCCCACTTCTTCGCGATGCTCGACGGGTCGTTCGAGAACACCGTTTCCTGCGCGTAGTCACCCTGCCGCAACCGCACGCATCGCCCGCCGAGAATATCGATAGCCGG
This sequence comes from Limnoglobus sp., assembly GCA_043727665.1. Classification (GTDB taxonomy): domain Bacteria; phylum Planctomycetota; class Planctomycetia; order Gemmatales; family Gemmataceae; genus Limnoglobus. The sequence goes on from JAYSYI010000063.1 coordinate 1,695, forward strand.
ATAGATGATCACAAGAGACTCCGAAGCAGACGTTCGTGAAACTGCTGTTTTATCGAATCTATCGTTGTGGAGTGGATTACAAACAGCATCGTGACGGGTATCGATGGCAGATGCAAGCGGGTTCCGGATGTCATGCGATTTTTTCCGCGCAAGAGTAGACAGCCTGAATCTGCCAGGCGGAATTCATCACGGCAAAATCCGCACGTTTGCCAACTTCGATGCTGCCGAGTTCGCGTTCGAGGCCAAGTATCGTGGCAGGCACGAGGCTCGCCATGCGGATGATTTCGTGTGCGGGGGCACGGGTGGCGTCCATCATTGTGCGGATGCAATGATCCATCCCCATGACGGCCGAAGCGAGCGCAGTTCCATCGAGTGTGACGCCGACACCGTCGCGCTTGAGCACGCGTTCGCCGGTACCTTCGGGGCCAAACCAATACTCGCCATCGGGCCAATCGACCGCACGCATCGAGTCGGTCACGAGCGCGAGTTTGCCATTTTTCAGCTTGTATGCAAGCCGTAGAAGCGAATCGTCGAGATGCTTCCCGTCGGCGATGACCTCGGAGGTTAGCTCTTCGAAAAAGAGCGTCGCTTCCATCACGCCCGCCCGCATCGGGAACGCCTGTTGCTGGCGTAACCGTGCGCGATCCGACATCGCGCAAAACAAGTGATCGACGTGTGCAGCCCCCCAACGGACCGCCGCTTCGACTT
>JAYSYI010000064.1:0-2399 GCA_043727665.1 Limnoglobus sp.
GCCAGTGTTGGGGCCATTGCCCTGCTGGGGTGCGAAGGTGATGGCAAATCTGGCGCGTCGCCGGGCAAATCGGTTTCGACGTTCAACCCGCTCAACGTCACCGGCGACGATGCGGGCGAGAAGCGTTGCCAAGTCTGAAAGAATGGGGGCAGCCCAGTTGCGATCGTTTTCGCTCGCGAACTGACGCCCGCCTTGACCAGTCTGGTCAAGAAAGTCGATGACGCCACCGTATTGCACCGTAGCGCCAAAATGGGTAGCTTCGTAGTCATGCTATCGGACGACGACAAACTCGAAGGCAAGCTGAAAGAACTGGCCGAGAAGGAAAAGCTTCAGAAGATCGTGTTAACGATCGACAACCCGAGCGGACCGCCGGGCTACGACATCCAAAAAGATTCCGAAGTGACGGTCGTACTTTACGTGAAGCGGAAGATCGTCAAAACCTTCACGTTCGCGAAAGACAAGCTCACAGACAAAGAGATCGCGAGCATCCTCGACGCGCTGCCCGAGATTCTACCCGCAAAGTAGTTACTTCTTCAGTAGCTTCTTGACCGCGTCTTCTACGGCTTTCGCTTCTTCGTCGCCGATCGGTTTATCGGCGGCGAAGGTCCACTTTTGAATGATCTTCATCTTCGAATACACGATCACCGTCAGGTCGTCGGCATCCGAAATTTCCCACGCGGCGACGGCATCGGACTTGCCAGCCGCGACGCCGAACGGCACGTTACCGGATTTCAGTTGGGCGGACAGATCGGCAACGGCTTTCGCTTTCAAATCGCGCTGATCGTCTTCGGGATACTCTTTGCCGAGCGTGAGGAAAATCACGAACGCGCCGAGGCGTTCCGCACGATGTTCGACGACGAGTTTATCGAGGCGTGCGACGAGCTTCGACAAGCCGGCATCGGTCTTGTCGGGCGTCGTTCGCGAGAATACGGCCACGACGGGATACAAGCCATTATCGCTGATGAGGCAGTGCATCTTCCCAGCACGGTTCCGCAAACTGCCTTTATCGAAGCGTTCGTCGGCGACGACGAAACTCCGGAAATTGCCGGGTACGGCCGCAGTCGGTTTCGGTTCCTGGGCGCAGGCCACAGCACCCATCGTCAACAAAATCCACGATGTGAGACGAACAATGTGGCGGCCTGTCATCGCGACGCTCCGGTAGACGAAACGAATCCCCAACTAGTAGCCTGACGCATCGGGGGAAGTTCGTCAAGCCGCAAAACGGAGGGCTTTCCGCGAACTGCACGACTCGGTCAGCAAATCCGGAATTTTGTGTAAGAATCCGGAAAGGATCGCGTATAACAGACAGTCGTTCGGGATGTAAGGATTGGTCCCCTGTCGGCGTCCAATCTGTGCGGGGGTCGTGTGGCCCTCACCACTACATTCGTTGCTACTCTGAGGGTTTGTTCTGATGCGCAAGCTTCTATTCGTCGCCGTGGCCGTCGCAGGTCTGGTCGTTTCCGGTATCGCAATCGCAGCCGATCTGAAGTCCGGCCCACAGGTCGGCGAGAAGATTCCAGGACCGTTCCACCCGCTCAACGTCACCGGTGAGAGCGCTGGCAAGAAGGCATGCCTCGTGTGCAAGCACGGTACCAACCCCGTTGCAATCGTGTTCGCACGTAGCACCGATTGCCCCGCGACCGCCAAGCTCCTCCAGAAACTCGACGCCGCCACCGCCGCCAACAGCAAGTGCGAAATGGGCAGCTTCGCGGTCTATCTGACCGACGACGACAAGGCCAGCACCAAGCTCGAAGAACTGGCCAAAGAAAACAAGATTAAGAACCTGACGCTGTCGATCGACAACCCCGCTGGTCCAGCTAAGTACGAAATCAACAAAGACGCAGACATCACCGTCGTGCTGTACAATGAACACAAAGTCGCCGCGAACTACTCGTTCAAAAAGGGCGAAATCAAGGACGCCGACATCGACGCGATCATCAAAGACGTCGCGAAGATCGTCCCAGCCAAGTAAATTGGTATTCGAAGTGAAAAAGCCTCAGCGGATGCCAATCCGCTGAGGCTTTTTTCGTTTGCAAATGACACCTGCTACGTGGCTCCGCACAATTCTATAGAATCTCAACACTTCCTACTGAGGGCCATCGCCATGACCGAACCGACGCCACTTGCCAACTACCAGTCGTACAAGAACCTGCCACCGCTTGCGGGGCTGTGTACGATTGAGGATGCGATTCAACCGGGGTTGTCGGTCGAGGAATGCGTGCGGCGGTTGAAGCGGTTTCACTACTGTTTCGTGCGAATGCACGCGATTCTGACGGCACGAATCACGGCGGAGCCGATCTACGAATTGAAGATGGCGTACTCGCACCATGCGTATTTGTGTGCGGAACACGTGACGGCATTGCGGCAGCGGATCTCCGAAATGCGCGAACCGCCGCTCG
>JAYSYI010000065.1:0-7410 GCA_043727665.1 Limnoglobus sp.
GGGTGCAGTATAGCGGGGCGATCTTGTCCGCGAAGGGCTGGAAGGCACGAGTACTGTCGTGGGGAATGCGCTTTTATGGCTTCCAGCAAGTCAAAGTGAAGGTCGGCATCGCGGGGCAAGACGACGCGAAACGGCTGGCCATCATCCGTAGTCGCGTCGGGAAAGCGATGGATCTTCGCGTCGATGCAAACGAAGCCTGGACCGCCGAAAACGCGGTTGCGAAGATTCACGCACTCGAAGCGTTCGGTATCACGAGCGTCGAGCAACCGATCCCTCACGAAGCGGTCGAAGCGCTGGCCGCGATTCGTAAACAGATTCATACACCGATCATGCTCGATGAATCGTTGTGCGGCGAAGTCGATGCCGAACGGGCGATTCGCGGCGGCTGGTGCGATCTGTTCAACATCCGGCTCTCGAAGTGCGGTGGGTTCATCCCGAGTTTGCGTTTGGCGCAGCTGGCCGTGCGAAATGGCCTTGGTTATCAACTTGGCTGCCAGGTCGGCGAGACGGCGATTCTTTCGGCTGCGGGGCGGCAGTTCGCGAGCAGTGTGAAAGGCATTCGCTATCTCGAAGGTTCGTACGATCGGCACCTCGTCCGCGAAACATTGAGCCACGAAGACATCACGTTTCGCCGTGGCGGTTGGGCACCGATGTTGATCGGATCCGGCACCGGGGCGACAATCGACGCCGCGAAACTGGCAGCCGCAACGGTTCAGCGGGAGGTCGTCGTTGGCTAATGCGACGCTCTGCACGTTCCGTTCGTCCGACGGGTACGTCTGGTACTATCGGCGTTACCTTCCCGTTGGTCGGCCGATTGGGCGGATCGTGTTTTTGCACGGCATCCGCAGCCACGGTGGCTGGTATACGCGATCGTGTGCGAAGTTCGCCGCGGCGGGTTTTGAAGTCTATTTCCTCGAACGGCGTGGTTGCGGACTGAACACGTCGCGGCGTGGTGATTCGCCGAATTTTCGCCGGCTGTTCGACGATGTCAGTGAGTTTTTGTTGAACTTGCGTCAAGAACGAGCGTGGCTGCCGATCCATCTGGCGGGCATTTCGTGGGGCGGGAAACTCACGGCGGGGTTGCTGTACCGCAAGCCGGGGCTGATCGATTCGCTCGTAATGCTCTGCCCTGGGTTGTGCCCGAAGATCGCCGCGCCGTTCCTGCAACGGCTGGCGGTCACCCGTGCGCGACTCAGCGACCCGACGAAACTGTTCCCGATTCCGCTGAACGACCCCGACTACTTCACATCGTCCCCGGAATGGCAGACGTTCGTCGAAACGGATCGCTTCGGCTTGCGGCAGGCGACCGCACGATTTTTGTTCTCGAGCGTGTCGCTGGACCTGTATTTGAAGCGTGCGATCAAGCGAGTGACCGTGCCGACACTGTTGCTGCTCGCGGGGCAAGATCGCGTAATTGACAACGTGCGAACGCGGAAGCTATTCCTGAACTTCGCTGCCAAATCGCGAACGATCATCGACTACCCGGACGCGCACCACACGCTGGAATTCGAACCCGACGGCCACCCGTTTGTCGATGACGTGGTGCGGTGGTTGTCTTATCACCGATAATCGAGGAGTAATCGTGCTGGAAAATCAGGAGCCGTATCTGGCGATCCAGGTCGTGATGATGCCGAAGGATACAAACCCGTTCGGGACGATCTTTGGTGGGGTCATTCTCAGCCATATCGACATGGCAGGGTCGATTGCCGCACGTCGGGAAATCGAACTGCGTGGCGGGGTGAAGGGGGCACAATTCGTGACGGTGGCGATCAATCGCGTCGAGTTCAAGAAGCCGGTGTTGATAGGCGATGTGGTCAAATTCCTTGCGACGGTCGTACGTATCGGGCGGACTTCGATTACGATGCGAATCGATGTGATTGCGGAACGGGGTTCGGAAACGATTTCCGTGACGGATGCGGAGGTTGTCTACGTGGGAGTGCGTCCCGTCGGTGAGGATCGGCAACCCGTACCGCTTCTGCCGCAGACATCGGCGTGAAGTCGGTGAATTCGCGATTCCACCCCGTTTGTTCGTGAAGGCGGGAAGTATACAACCGAATTGCTAGGATAGAATCGAACGAACCTGCGTACTGCTGAGGCCGAGATGGGTTACTCCGAGAATCACCTTTACTTCGACGACATGCACGTCGGTCAAGAATGGGAATCCGGCGGCCGCACAGTTACGGAAACGGACATCGTGAACTTCGCGGGATTCAGCGGCGACTTCAACCCGATTCATATCGATCACGAATTCGCGGCCAGTACGCCGTTTCGTAGGCCTATTGCTCACGGTATCGGCGTGTTCTGCATCGCGAGCGGCCTGAGTGTGTTATCGCCGCCCGTGCGGACGATTGCACTACTCGGCGTGCGAAGCTGGCAGTTCATCCTTCCCGTGTTCCCCGGCGATACGGTTCACACGCGGACCAAAGTCGTTGAAAAGACCCTCCGTGGCCGCGGCAAACGTGGTGAGATCGTCTGGCATCGCTGGATCATCAACCAAGACGGCAAAATCGTTCAGGAAGGCGAAGTTATCACGCTCGTCGAATGCCGCCCCCTTCCCCGGCCACTCGCCACACCCGAAGTCTTGGCCATCGCAAATGTGCTCACCGAAGCAACGGGACCGATTTAGTGTCGACGTAAGTCACTTTTGTAAACGCTCCAGAACCGTGTTTTTGGCACTTTTTCGTCTCAAAATGCCACTTTAAGATCGGTAATCGCTGATTTCCACGAAGGTGGTTTTGCCGTATCTTACTGGCTTATGATGACTTACGTCGATTGCCATCGCTAACGCATAAGCAGGATATACCGACATAAAATCGACCGGACGCGCCCGAAAATCGACCGGACGCGCCTTTCTGATGTCATCAGGCGACAATCTGATGTCATTGCGCGCCTTTTTGATGTCAATCCGTGCACGACACGAATTCTGACTTACGTCATTTCGTCGCAAAGTTCTTGACTTCACATTTTTGTGTGGTTGCTTGTAAAGCAAAATTACAAACGATGTTCGGTTGAGAATCGACGTACATTCGTGTATCGTAACCGAACGCCCCCACCCATTTAGCGGTCTTGCCCATTCGAGGTACTCGATGCGTCACTTTTACGCGCTGACTCGGCAATCGAAACGCAAACGATTTCTCGGGGTCGAGGGCCTCGAAGATCGTCTCACTCCGGCGGCCGCGTTCCCGGAGTTTCTCGATCCCAACCCGAACTCCGGCAATCAGTTTGGGGCGACAGTCGTCGCACTGAGTACGGGGAACGTCGTCGTCACGTCGCCGTTCGATGATTTCGCGGCGACCGACGCCGGCGCGGTGTACCTGTTCAACGGGGCGACGGGGGCGCTCATCAGCACCCTCCGCGGTTCCACCGCCAACGACAAAGTCGGCATAGGCAGCACCTTCGGCAACTCTGGGGTGACGGCTCTGACCAACGGCAACTATGTGGTCAGTAGCGTGAGTTGGGACAACGGTGCGGTGGTGAACGCGGGAGCGGTTACGTTCGGTAGTGGGACGGTAGGGATCAGTGGTACCATCTCTGCCGCCAACAGTCTCGTCGGAACCACCGCCAACGACCAAGTCGGCATAGGCAACGCCTTCAACAGAGTTGGGGTGACGGCTCTGACCAACGGGAACTACGTGGTCCGCAGCGTGAATTGGGACAACGGTGCGGTAGCGAACGCGGGAGCGGTGACGTTCGGTAGTGGAACGATGGGGATCAACGGTCCAATCTCCGCTACCAACAGCCTTGTGGGAACCACAGCCAACGACCAAGTCGGCAGCGACGAGGTGACGGCTCTGACGAACGGCAACTACGTGGTCCGTAGCCCATCTTGGAACAACGGTGCGGGGGCGGCGACGTTCAGCAGCGGGACGGCGGGCATCAGCGGTGCGGTCTCCTCTATCAACAGCCTCGTCGGAACTACCTCTGGCGACGGCATCGGCAGAGACGGCGTGACGGCTCTGACCAACGGCAACTACGTGGTACGCAGCCAGTTCTGGAACAACGGTGCGGTGGCCTTTGCCGGCGCGGTGACGTTCGGCAGCGGGACGGTGGGAATTAGCGGTCCCGTCTCCGCTGCCAACAGCCTCGTCGGTACCACTGCCAACGACGGCGTAGGCAGCGGAGGTATCGACTTCGAAGGGGTGACGGCACTGACCAACGGCAACTACGTGGTCAACGACCTGAGGTGGTCTAACGATTTGGGAGCGGTGACATTCGGCAACGGGACGGTGGGAATTAGCGGTCCCGTCTCCGCCGCCAACAGCCTCGTCGGAACAACCGCCAAAGACCAAGTCGGCCTCGGCACTGTGATGGCTCTGACCAACGGCAACTATGTGGTCAGCAGTCCGTTCTGGGACAACGGTGCGACAGTGGATGCGGGAGCCGTTACGTTCGGCAGTGGTACGACGGGGGTCTTCGGTCCCATTTCCGCCGCGAATAGCCTCGTCGGAACTTCCACTGGCGATAGCATCGGCAGCGAACGAGTCACGGCTCTGACAAACGGCAACTACGTGGTCGGCAGTCCGGACTGGGCAAACGGTGTAGTGGCGAGGGCGGGAGCGGCAACATTCGGCAGCGGGACGGTGGGGATCAGCGGCCCCGTCTCCGCCGCGAACAGCCTCGTCGGATCTTCCACTGGCGACGGCGTCGGCATCTTTGTGACAGCTGTGACAAACGGCAACTACGTGGTCGGCAGTCCGAGTTGGGCTAACGGTGTGGTGGCGCGGGGAGCAGCGACGTTTGGCAGCGGGACTTTGGGAATTAGCGGTCCCGTTTCCGCCGCCAACAGCCTCGTTGGAACTTCCACTGGCGACAACGTCGGCGAAAAAGTGACAGCTCTGACCAACGGCAACTATGTGGTCGGCAGCTCGTTCTGGGCTAACGGTGCGTTGGCGGACGCGGGAGCGGCAACGTTCGGCAGCGGGACGGTGGGGATCAGCGGTCCCGTCTCCGCCGCCAACAGCCTCGTCGGAACCACCGCCAACGACCGCGTCGGCGGCTTCAACGCGGTGACGGCACTGACCAACGGTAACTACGTAGTCGGCAGTCCGAGTTGGGACAATGGTGCGGTAGCGAACGCGGGTGCGGCGACGTTCGGCAGCGGGACGGCGGGTATCAGCGGTCCCGTCTCCGCCGCCAACAGTCTTGTCGGAACTTCCACTAGCGACAGCGTCGGCGGCTTCTACGACTTGACGGCACTGACTAACGGCAACTACGTGGCCAGCAATCCGTACTGGGCTAACGGTGCGTTGACGGCCGCGGGGGCGGCGACGTTTGGCAGCGGGACGGCGGGCGTTTCCGGGTCGATCACGTCTCTGAACAGCGTCGTCGGACTCGCCGCGAATACGAATCTTCAGAGCATCGTCGTGGACAGCGTGAACGGCACCTTCTTGGCTCCCTTCTTCAAAGAGGGCGGTGGACACGTTCGGCTCGGGTCGCAGACCAGCGGGTTCCTGCCGAACGTCAACCTGTCGGTCAGCGCGAACGCCGGTACTGAGGCCGCATCGACTGCTATCACGGTGACCGCCACCGCGTCTTCGCCTGTGATTGGAAACGCGAGGGTGACCGTCATTGTGACTGGCACCGGCATCACCTCCGGCGATTTCACGCTGTCGAACGCCACGATCACCATTCTCAGCGGCCAAACGACTGGCACCGTATCGCTCACCGTGGTCAACGACACGCTGGTCGAACCACTTGAGACGGCGACGCTGACAATTTCGAATCCGTCGGCGAATCTCGCACTGGGCATGACCACCACCCGAGCCTTCGCGATCACCAGCGACGATATTCCAACCGTCAACCTGTCGGTCAGCGCGAATGCGGGCACCGAGGCGGGATCGACCGCCATCATCGTGACTGCCACCACGAGTTCGCCCGTGATCGGCGATGCGACCGTGACGATCAGCGTGACGGGGGCTGGCATCACGGCGGGCGACTTCTCCTTGTCGAACGCCACCATCACGATCTTGAGCGGCCAGACGACGCGGTCGGCGGCGTTCGCCGTGGTCAACGACACGCTGGTCGAGCCGGTGGAGACTGCGACGCTGACAATCTCGAACCCTTCCGCGAACCTCGCCCTTGGCGCGACGATCACCCAGAACATCGCCATTACCAGCGACGACCTGCCGCCGAATACGCCGCCGACGATTTCGGATGTCGGCAATCAGAGTGGCCTTACCAATGCGAACTTTGGCCCCATCGCATTTACTGTGAACGACGCGGAGACGCCGTTGGGCAGCCTGATTGTGTCTGCGACATCGTCAAATCTCGCACTGATTGCGAACGCCTCGATCGTGTTCGGCGGTGCGGCAGGAAGTCGCAATGTGAAGTTGACTCCGACGAGCGGGCAAACGGGAATTTCGACGATCACTCTCACTGTTGCGGATGGTAACGGTGGCACTGCTACCGATACGTTCACCGTGACGGTCACTTCGCCACCCGTTGTGCCGCCGGTCGTTCCGCCCGTCGTGCCACCGGTGGTTCCACCCGTTGTGCCGCCGGTCGTTCCGCCCGTCGTGCCACCGGTGGTTCCGCCCGTCGTGCCACCGGTGGTTCCGCCCGTCGTGCCGCCGGTCGTGCTACCCGTCGTACCTCCGGTCGTGCCACCCGTCGTACCTCCGGTCGTGCCGCCAGTGGTTCCACCCATCGTTCCACCGATTGTTCCGCCAACAGTGCCACCTTTGCCGAAGCCCGTGCTCGTTGGCTACCCGCAATTTGGGGTCGGTGCCGATGCCGGAGGGGGCAACGTGACGCTGTTTAACCCGGATAAATCGGTACGCTTCACCATCACGCCATTCGCGGGCTTCACGGGTGGCGTTCGTACGGCGGCGGCCGACTTCAACGGCGATGGCGTGGCTGATCTCATCGTCGGCACCGGGCCGGGGATAGCGACTCGCGTCGTGATTCTCGATGGCAAATCGCAAGCCGTGCTGTTCGATGTGGCACCGTTTGAAGCGTCATTCAAAGGCGGCGTTTACGTTTCAGCGGGCGATGTCACGGGCGATGGCATCCCGGACTTGGCGATCACGCCCGATGAAGGCGGCGGGCCGCGCATCGATGTGTTTAGCGGGGCGAAGGGGTTCACGAAAGTAATTGCTTTCTTCGGGATCGACGATACGAATTTCCGTGGCGGGGCATGTTCCGCCATCGCGGACATGACTGGCGATGGCGTCGCAGACCTAATCGTGGCGACCGGTTTCGGCGGCGGGCCACGAGTGGCCGCTTTCGATGGCAAGTCACTCGCGACGACGCCCGTGAAGATCATTGGCGATTTCTTTGCGTTCGAACAGGCACTGCGAAATGGCATCTTCGTCACCGCGGGCGACATTAATGGCGACGGCTTCGCGGACCTCATAGCAGGCGGCGGCCCCGGTGGCGGGCCGCGCGTGTTGGCCTTCGACGGCAAGAGTT
>JAYSYI010000066.1:0-22237 GCA_043727665.1 Limnoglobus sp.
CGAACGATCCACGGGCGACCGATACGGAGATCGCAGGCGTGACGACTGAAGCCTTACCGCCGACTGAACGGGATCGCGCCCGCATCGCGCTCGCTTACCACTTCGTGCGCGTGCAACTGCCGTCTGTGACACTGACGCGCGAAGCATTCGATGCGCACCTGTTGCGAACATTTCGCATTTTTGCAGCGAAGATCGACAAGACTCCCGGTGCCACCCCCGCCACATGGACGACGTACCTCGATGGCCTGTATGCGACCGATTGGGCCGTCTGCATTGGCTGCCTCAGTGGGCAAGAATCGGCGTGGGAACAGCTATTTGCGGCACGAACCGGCCGTAGCGATTGCTTGCTCGTCGATGCACTCCGCGCACGCGCGGTGCGGCTTTACCCGCGAAACGAAGAGAAACAAGAGACCGCCGTCGATGAATTCTGGAGTCACCTCATCGTGGCGGACTCCGAAGGCACGCTGCCGGTGATGGCGCGATTCGACGGCCAACGCCCGCTCGCACCGTGGCTAATCCGCGTGTTCCAGAATTGGCATTTATCGAAATTACGGCAATACACCGGCATTCAGACGTTGCCCGACGACGACATCGCGATGCCGATCCCGAGCGCGCCGAAGGAAGAAGCCCGCTGGCACGATGCCTTTAACGTCGCGGCCCGCGACTGGCTTTCGCAAGTGTCCGACAGCGAACGGCTGATCCTCGGGTTGCGTTGGCGCTACAAAATGAGCCAACGCGATGTCTCGCACCTCCTCGGCGTCCACGAGGGAACGATCTCGCGGCAGACCGACAAACTCCGCGACAAAGCCCTCGACGCCATCGGTCAGAAACTCATCGACGATGGCTGGACCGGGGACGATCTCGAACGCTTCGTGCTCACCGAAATCGGCGGCGTCCTCACCGACGACCCGCTCATGTCCGCCGACCACCTCGGCCGCCTCCTTGCCGCAAAAGGCAAGTCCATTCCGGCATAGCATCCGGACATTTCGGAATTTTTGGCGTACATAATCGGCACCTCACGCTTAGTTAGATAGATCGACCGATTGCCAGATCGAAGCGGTCGAGATCGTCGATGTGCAACTTTCACCAAAAGCAGCGTGCATCTCGCATCGCTTTTGAACGACACATTCAAGGAGCAAACTGTTTTCTGATGGGAAAGTACGATTCGTATCGACTCAGATTTGCGATGTTCTCGCGGCATATGGCCGCTCCCACGTCATTTTGAAAATTTGGTCGCCCACTTTCGCCAGTGATGCAACCGTCATCGGTTGTGTTTTTAAAAAGTGTAACTGTTTGATAATCCGTATATAGGTGTCCCATGAAGCATAATTGCATCAGTTGCGTGTTGAAGTCGCTTCCTCCTCACATGCAGGACGAAGCGGCGAAGCGGGCGATCAGGAAGAACCCGTCCAACGCTCCGAAATTGGCAAAAGGCGTCGTACTGCCGCCAGCCGAAATTGCGATTCTGACTGGTAAGTATTGGGGTGTCGGCGGCGTAAATCTTGGAGTGACGTTCCTGGACACGGCAAACACCCAGCTCAAAGCGAAGATTCTGGCTTACGCGAACAAGTGGTCCCAATACGGAAACATCAAGTTCAGCGAGTCCAGAAATGGGGATGTCCGGGTATCGACAAATCCCGGTGGTGGATACTGGTCGTACCTCGGTACTGACATTCACAGCATCGACCCCTCGTCGCCGACAATGAACCTCGATTCGTTCTCGTTGGCTACGCCAGATAGCGAATACGATCGGGTGGTTTGCCACGAATTCGGTCACACCATGGGCTGTCCACACGAACACGCTCGTCGAGACATTCTCACTCTGCTCGACCAGAACAAAACCTACATTTATTTCTGGAATAATTACGGCTGGTCGAGGCAAGAAGTCGACGATCAAATTTTCACCCCGCTCGATCCGAGTAGCATTTGGGCGACCCAGCCGGATGTGACTTCGATCATGTGCTATCAGTTCAGCGGCGAGTGTACGAAGTCGGGCGAACCGATTCCCGGTGGCTTGGTGATCGATCCCCTCGACGGAAGTCTCATCGCCGAAAAATATCCCAAATCGGGGAACGGCGAGAACGACGGTTGCAGCGACACCGACACGGGAAACCCTGTTCGAGCCACTGCTGCCCAACGCGAAGTCATTATCAGGGCATCCGAAGAGTTACACACGGCACGATCCACCCACAGGATGCAGGGCGCATCCGGTTCGTACGGTAAAGCCACGACCCCGCCAGGACGTGCATACGATCAAATTCTCACGAGCTGGCACCCTCTCATGAAGTCGATGTTAGGGGCCGATACACCGCCCAAGCCGCCGGTGAACCCACCGCCCCCGGTACTCGCAACGCAACTGGGGCCATTCAATGCCCCCTCTATCAATTTCGACAATGGCGTACCGGTGGGAGGCTGGGCGCAACTGGCACTCTTCCAGAATGGAAGCTACAACTTCTCGGGGCACTTTCACGTCTCGGGCGCACCGAGTTACAACATCAGTTTCGTGTGGGGCATCGTGAGCAATTCAGGCGTGCTCTACACGTTCGCACACAACGGGCATTTGGCAGGGACGTTCGAGTCTGGCTCACGGGACTCGGACTGGAACCGTCAGGAAGTTAGCGGTGCAATCGCAGGCGGATGGCCGGACCTGTGCGCAGGTTATCATTGGACCTGGAATGCACACGTTAACATGGACCTCGGAGCAGCGATCAATTCGATCAAACAAGCAATCGAAGCCGTGCAGAAAGTCGTCGAAGTCATCACGGTCATTCTCGCATAATGCGCAATCGCCCACAACGTTTTGTCTGGCGGCGTCTCGATCGGACGCCGCCCTATTCGACGTGAGTCACAATTGCAAAATCCCAAAAACGGTTTTTCGCGTCTCAAAATGCTAGTCTCGCAATATCCTCGCGACATTCTGGATTCGTTTAGCCGCGCCGCGAAGGCTTTGCGAAGCGCGGGGCTGGAACTCTCGTACGCGGTCGTGTGCCAGCCGGTTCCGCTTTTCGTGCCAGCTCGCTGCGCCAGCAAGGGAAACCCACGAAAATGAACGCCATCGCAGATACGGTAAAGTCTTAAATCGCTTCACCTCGATTGGGAACGAGATTTCCACCAGGTGTACAGAACGCAAATCGTCGATGCAATTGGTTGCCCACACGATTTCCCGAAGTCAATAAGTTTTCGACGATTTGACGTAAGTCGGAATTCGCATCGTGCGCAAAGTGACCCAAAAGTGTCTCGAAATGACATAGAAATGTCGCATGTTGACATGAAAAAGGCGCATCCGGTCGATTTTTGGTCGCATAATGACGCGAAACGGTCGGTACTTACGGCGAGTCGCGGATCGATGGCGATCGCCATAACCCACGACAGAATGGCAAGATACCGCAAAACCGTCAGAAACCAATCAGGAATTTGCGATCAGAAACTGGCAGTTTGAGACGCGAAAAACACGAAAAAACCGGTTTTGGAACTTTTGCAATTGTGACTTACGTCGATTAGGGGAGCGATTTTACGAGTTGATCGAGCGAGACGCGGACGTTTTCGCGGTTACCGACGATGACGTAGACGCGGTAGGAATACTCGCCCGCAGGTACGCCTTCAGAGTTGGCGACCCGGAAGACGACGTTCCACTTCACGACCTTCTCGTTCGCGAAGTTCCAGCGGCCGTAGCCTGGCCCCGTTTGGCCTTTTGCGGTCGGCAAATCGGCAATGGCGGCCATGGCGTGCGAGCCGGACTTCGTGCTGAACACGACGGGCAATGGTTGTTCGCCAGGGCCATCTGAGAGCGGCGAAAGTTGGCCCGTTTTGGGGTCGTACGTCTCGAAAATGCGGAACTCCGGCGGCATATATCCGGTAACGACTTCAAACTGCGCAAGCGTGTGGCGTTCGCCTTTCGGCACCGCAAACGACACACTGTAATCGATGGCATGCGCGATGCCCGGAATGCCGATTGTCACCGTTTTCGCGTGCAGGAAGTCCGACAGCGCCCGGTCGTTCTTCGCCGGGTAGCGATCCGACTTCTCGCCGGGATTCAGCCAGAACGCCATCTGCGATTGCGTTTCCAGCCGGTTCCCTTTGGCTCGAATTTGCAGGAGTTTGCTCGAAGACTTCGCGCCGCCCGCATCTTTACGGCTTCCCGCTTCGGTAGGGTTGTACGCCTCTGGCCAGAACGGTTTCTGTCCGCAATCGAGCGAACACGCCGACTGAAGTTGCCGACCGTGATCGGTACTATCGATGAACTCTTTGCCGTTCCATTTCAGCGAATCGATCGCCCCCGCCAGCCGATGCGTCGTGGTAATCACGATCTCCGACGGCCCCGCTTTGGCGCGAATCGCCGCGTTTCCCGATGTGGGCGGCAAAGACGCGAAACAGCCGACGAGAAGGATTGGCAGCATGACGATATGATACTCCGAAACGCACCCGATTTCCGAGGCCGCCAGTGGCAACGATTCGCTGGGTCACATTTGTTGTACTTTTCGCCGTGCTGGCCAGTCCGATCGCGACGGTCAGTGCGGTGGCCGTACGCGATCCGCACGGGTGGTCAGCGTGGCGCGAAATCGACCGCTTCGCGGCACTTGCGGGCAACACCTTCTGGTTGGCGTTCTTGTCAATTGCGGTCGCGGTGCCGATTGGTGCCATCGGCGGAACGATCGTCGCCCGGTTTGCGGTGCCGGGGCGAAAATGGCTCATCGGATTGATCGCGCTCGGGCTATTCGTGCCGTTGCCGGTGTACGCGGTGGCGTGGCAAATCGTCTTTGGTTCGTGGTTGCTCGCACCGGGTGAAATGGTGTGGCGACCTTGGTCGCAAGGGTTACTGCCCGCCGCATGGGTCCATGGCATGGCAGGTATTCCGTGGGCAATAGCGTTCGTGGCGCTCAGTTTGCATACCGCAGATAACTGCGTCGAAGAAGAGGCGATGCAAAGCGGCGGCCCGCGTGCCGTTGCGCGTTACGCCATCGGCCCGCGCGTGGTGCTCGGTGCGGTGGCAGCCGCATTGTGGGTAGCGGTGCAGACTGCCACGGAGATCGCTGTTACCGATGCGATGATGGTTCGCACGTTTGCGGAGGAAGTGTACACGCAACTCGTCGGCTTCCCCACTGGCGTGAGTGCAGCCGTGGCGGTGGCACTGCCGGTGTGTGCACTCGCGGCGGGTGTGGCATTCATGCTGATACGACGGGTGGCGAACTTCACCGGCGCGAACGTGGAACGGTCGCCCATGCGACCGTTTCACGTGGGGCGATTCCCGCACATTGCGATCGGCATGATAGCGTGGGCCACGGTGGCGCTGTTCGTGGGCATACCCTGTTTGGCCTTGGTTTGGAAGGCGGGCGGTGGCGCGACGAATGCCGGTTTCACGGTCACGTTCCTTATCGAACAACTCGGTCGTGTGATCCGGCTCAACGGCTTACCTTTCGTCGATAGTGCCCTGTCTGCGGTCCTAACGGGCATGGTGGCCGCACTGCTGGCAACGATCGCGTGTTGGGTCGTACGTGGCTCGCGCGTCGGTTCGGGGCTGTTGGTTATGCTCGTTGCGGTCACGTGGGTGATGCCCGCGCCACTGGTCGGCTTCGGACTGAAGGAACTGATCGATCTGCTGATTTCGTTGGAAGAATCGCTGTTTCGCATGCTGGGCATTCATCTGGCGTTCCCGCCGATGCGTTCGGCACTCTACGATCAACCGTCGCCGTTGCCGGGAGCGTGGGCGGCGCTCGTCCGGTTCTTTCCGGTCGCGATGCTTATCATCTGGCCAGCTATCCGTGCGATTCCGCAGGAACTCATCGAAACGGCGATACTTGACGGCCGTGGCCCGTATGGCCAGTGGTGCCTAGCCGGGTGGCCGTTGACACGCCGGGCGATCGGGGTGGCCATCCTCGCGGTGGCGGCGTTAGCGCTCGGCGAAGTCGGTGCGGGCAAGCTGGTGGTACCGCCACAACGCCGCGTCGCGATCCTCGAGTTATTCGATCAGATGCACTACGGCACCGAAGCGACCGTCGCCGCGATGGGGTTGATGCAACTGGCACTGGCAGCGCTGTTCGGACTCGTATGGGTCAAATTGAGTCCAGGCACTACCCACCCCCCCATCCGTGGACTCATTCCCGAATTTCGGAACCAACCTAACCCAGTAACGACTTACGTCCGATTTTGATCGATTCCACAGTCTCCAGAACCATTGTTTAGGTGGTCCATTTTCGGCAATTCGAAGGCGTACATTCCGGTTGCGAGTGACGCAGATTCGACCGCTTCGGGAAATTCCGGCGGCACCGCGTGAAAGTGAGCGGTATAATGGTTAAGCCTCAGAAGAAGGTTCGGTTAAAGCGAACCTGACGCCCGCACAATCCGTCTTGTCGGATATTGCCACGTCCGTGGGTTTGCAGGCCGTATAATATCATGTTTCGACTACTGCGCCCGGAACCGCATGGTCGATACTGCTTCGCTCAGCTAACCGAATGCCATCATTTAGAGAGACTCGATCTCTGCATGTGGGTTGACCACGGGCCGCAATTTGCGGTTCGTGCACGAGTGAGGCTCGTCTACCATCCAACGAAAAGATGACCGGATGATCCACGCAGACGAACATACCCCGGATATCGACCCAGATGTGGACCTCCTCGACGACGAGGACGACACCGATTTGGACCCCGATGACAGCGAAGCTGGCGAAACGGCTACCGCACGCGAAGCCTCGCCCTCCGACGAACCCGTCGTCCCCGATGAGGCTTCGACTGGTTCCGACGATGCGCTCGGGCTTTACCTACGGCAAATGGGTGCTATCCGCCTGCTCACGCGGGCCGATGAAATCATCATGGCCGAGCGGCTGGAGCGCGCCCGTCGGCGTTTCCGCAACGCGGCCATGTATTGTGCGCACATCGTAGCCCGTTCGGCGTATACGCTCGAACGGGTTCACGCAGGCCACACGCCGATCGACCCGATCATCGACGTGTATTCCACCGAAGAAATGCGGCTCAGCCGGGCGCAGATTCTGTCGCGAATGCCGCACAATTTGCCTTTGATCCGCAAGTTGCTTTACGAAGAAGCCGACAGCTTCTCGGCGGCACTACGCAACGGCGCGACGCTGAACACCACGTGGCAACGCGGGCGGTTTTATCGCCTGACGAAGCTCAATCGCCTGATGGCGGAACTTTCGCCACGCACGGAACTTCTCGAACGCTGGGTCGATGAAATCACCGACATGGCCGACGAGATGAGCCACTTGGTGAAGGCGTTCCGCGACTCGGTCGGCGACGAACGCATCGCCCGTAAGCAGAGCTTGCTCGAAGCGCAAGATAAAATTCACCTGACTGCCGACGAACTCGCGGCCACGATTCGCATCTTGCGCAAACGCCGCGCCACGTATCAGAAAGTCCGTCGGCAACTCGCCGAGGCGAATCTGCGGCTCGTCGTTAGCATCGCGAAGAATTATCGCAACCGCGGCTTGCCATTTGCCGACCTGATTCAGGAAGGCAATCGCGGCTTGATGCGGGCCGTCGATAAATACGAACACCGCCGTGGCTTCAAGTTCGGTACGTATGCCACGTGGTGGATTCGCCAAGGAGTGCAACGCGCACTTGCCGATAACGCACGCACGGTACGGGTGCCGTGCCACCAGATCGGCCTATTGGCCAAGATGGAACGCAAACGCAGCGAGATGACTTCGCTGACTGGCCGCGAGCCGACGAACGAAGAACTCTCTGCGGCGCTGGGAGTTACGGAAGAAGATACGCGGTCGCTGCGTGCCGTCGGTCGCCAGCCGATGAGCCTGCAAGACCCGATTGGTGGCGATGGCGAACGATCGATCGAAGACTTCCTCTCCGATCATCACGTGCCGAACCCCGGCGAACACGTCGATGCCCGGTTGCTACGGGATCGGATTTACGAAGTGTTGCGTTCGTTGGCACCGCGCGAACGCGAAGTGATCGAACTGCGTTTCGGCCTGAAAGATGGCACGCCGAAGACGCTCGATGAAGTCGCCCGACAGTATGGCATCACCCGCGAACGCATTCGTCAGATCGAAGCGCGGGGCCTGCTGAAACTCCGCCAGCCCGCACGAATGGGGCGGCTCGAGCAGTTTACCGATGGCGACCCCGAACACAATTGACCGCCGAACTCGTACAACAACTCTGCGCAGCCCATCCGTTCGCGGGTGGGCTTTTTTTCCCAACGCCCACCCGAATTGGGGGCCACATGAGCGACTTCACCAATCCCATCCAACGCTTCTCCGAACAACTCGATCGCCTTCCCGGCGTGAAGGAAATCGATTTCCGCATACAGGGCGTTTACGGCATCTCCGTCGAAGAACTCGGCCTGCCCGGCCCCTATGCGGACCTACCGCACGCCGCCCTGCGCCGGACCGATGGCGGACGCCCCAACGAGCGATTAGTGACGGCAGACGTAACGTTCTTTCAGAATCATTCCGGTTGGGTGGCGGTGGAATTCCTGGCGTGGTGGGTACGCGATTTGTCCCGGTCCGGGCAGGACGTGCAGATGCGCCCCATCGCGCTGCCACCGACGGCATGGGGAACGCAACTCGGGCGCACGCTCCGCTTCGTGATCGAATTCTTCTACCTGCTCGAAGGCGAAGAAAACGAGCCAGTACTGCAAGAAATCGACGAGTTGGCCGATTCGCTCGAAAGTTGTATCGACGATTACCGCGAAGTCATTCGTCGTCCGACCAAGGCCGATTGGAAGTCGGTCGACGAGGTGCGGAAGTGCGCCGACCGGAATGATCCCGTGGCCATGATTACGATGGCGGAACTGTACACCGAAGGCCGCGAAGGACTTCCCGAAGACGAAACCGAAGCGTACAAGCTGTACCTGCGTGCGGCCGATACGGGCCACCCCGAAGGCAAATTGCAAGTCGGCGTCTGTTACTCCGAAGGGCTGGGCGTGCCCGCGGACCTGCCGCAAGCGGCGGAGTACTTTCGACTGGCTGCGATGGATGGCTTACCGCAAGCGATGGGTTTGCTTGGCCAGTGCTACGAAGACGGTGCGGGCGTAGACAAGGACGCCACCGAGGCGGCCAAGTGGTACGCGATGGGGGCCGATCAGGAAGACCCCGTCTGCCTGGCGCAACTCGGCGAATGCTACGAACACGGTCGCGGCGTCCCGAAAGATTTCGCCCGTGCCCGCGACTTCTTCGTGCGTGCCCTCGAACAAGGCTTCGAAGAAGTCCAACCCGCACTCGCCCGCGTCCGCAAAGAACTCGGCGAAAAGTAAGTTCCCGTTTAGCTGCGCCGCGAAGTCTTCGGCGCGAAGCGCGTCGGCCCGGCGTATCGGATTATCGCACGATGTCGTGAGAGTTCATACCCCGCGCTTCGCTACGCAAAGCCTACGCGGCGCGGCTAAACGTAGATGCCGATTTCGCGTTGCGTGCGATGTCAATCCTCAATGCGACGGCGTTTGACAGGTGGCTCGTCGATGACTTCAGCTTCCTGATCGTTCTTGCGATGCGTGGCGACTGCGGCGATGAAGTCGGGGCAAATGTTTAGCAGCTTTACTTTCTCATCTTTGACAGATTCGATCGTAATCATCCGTGAAGTCATGACGGCTCCAATTAAAATTCCGATGACCATGACGACTAACCCCGAAATAAAGAAGATCGGAACGATGTCTGCCGATTGATTGTCTAAAAAGGCCGCTGGTGCGAGGAGTAAAATCACACTGAGCATGATACCTGCGAACATGACGAGGTACGGCGTCCTCCAATGCTTGCGATGACGGTCGCACATCGGCAACTTCGATCGGATTCTGATAATTTTGTGTTGAAGCATTAAGTAAGCGATCAGCCCAAGTAGACCGCCACAAAACAGAAACAGGACCGTGACAGTCGCCCGTACAGACGTCGGCCAGAATACGAGCGTTTTTTTCATCGGCTTACTGACAGTTTCGCCGCACTTCATGCACAATAGGGGCAATTCGCCCGACATCAGTTCGCGCCGGGTGAGTGAGAGTTTCGCCATAGAAATCGACCTGGTAGAGAGAGTGGAAATATATACAATATGAATTGTATTTCGATGAACCAACCTGGAGTCAGCGGAATGTTCACTCGACGTCGAATGGTCTTTGCTACGGATGTAATAGCGGAGGTTGACGGCGGAGTGGCTATGGTCGAATTTCTGGAAATCGGTTTGGTGGAACGAGAGAACACCCCGTGCCTACTCGTCTGCGTAAGATTGTTCCCAACCTCGAATGATCGAACGGAGCGTTTACACTTCGAGCGGGGTGATTTGATATGTTTTGTTAACCCGACGCGCCAGTTTTGAAGTTGCGCTATTTTTGCATTTTGCGCATTTCCCACTTAAAATTTATGCGATTTGCGTCATGGAGAGATTTTGTAGGGGCACCCCTTGTGGGTGCCTGGGATGAATCTTCCAGTCTCTGGAGTATGACCCGGCACGCACAAGGGGTGCCCCTACATGAGAATTGCGTAACTTCAAAACGCGCCAGCGAGGGGAACCCGCGAGAAGGTACAACATCTGAAACGATAAAAATTCCTGGCTAGCGCGTCGGGCTAACGGGAATGGATTTTCAAACCGTTGTTGTCTCATTTCCAACCGAGATTCGTTTAGCCGCGCCGCAGAGTCTTCGGAGCGAAGCGCGGGCTCGATGTATCGGTTCAAAACGCGATTTTCAGATCTAATTCCCGCCCGGTTTGATCGGTGCGGGGCTGGCCATTGGCGTAGGGACTTTTGCCGTTGGCGTTGGGACGGTCGGTGCCACGACTGGCACGAAGGCGGGCTTCGCGGGTTCGGCGGATGCGGTTGTAGGGGTGCGGGCTTTCTTCCAGGCGACCACGTCGGTTTGGACCACTTTCACTGCCTCCGTAATTTGCGTATCAATGCCCTTCGCCCAGTCGTCGGTGCGAATCTCCACGGGCACATCGGGGCGGACGCCTTCGCGTTCCATGTTGATGTTTTTGCCGACTGTCCAGACGCCCGTTCGTGGGATGCGGAAGTCGGTGCCATCAATGAGGCGGATCGACGTGGTGCCGATCACGTGGCCGCCGGTGGCCTGCCCGACGACCTTGCCGAGGCCGAGCGTGCGGAAAGCATGCGGGAAGATTTCCGCGTCGCTGTACGAGCGATTGTTGATGAGCACCGTGAGCGGTTTTGCCCACTTGCGATCGAAGCTGCGGAGGACCATTCCCTCGCCGCCGTTGCGTTGCACGAATCGCGTATGCTCCTTGCCAGTCAGGTAATTCAACACCTGATCGTGTGTGAAGCCGCCGCCGTTGTAACGCACGTCGATGACGATGGCGTCCTTGTCGAAGTTGTCCGAGTAGAGCGCTCGCACGAAGGTTTCGAGGCCCGCATCGTCCATGCCCGGAATGTGAATGTAGCCGACCTTGCCGCCGCTGTCCTTCGAGACTTGTGCCGCGTTGTGATCGACCCAGCGATCGTACATCAGTTGCGAAATGCGGCGGCGATCCGACGCTTGCACTTCGACGCGCCGCTTCGCTTTCGGGTCGGCGGGGTTCGAAGTCACATCGAGCAGAACCGTCTCGTTGGCTTTGTTGTTGAGAAGCTGGCTGACGTTCACTTTGTCGGTGATTTCCGTGCGGTCGATGGCGAGCACAATATCGCCCGCTTTGAGGTTCAACCCGCGTTTGTCGGCGGGGCCGCGCTTCAGCACCTCGGCGATCTTGAGTCCGGTGCCTTTGTACGTTTCGTCGAAGATCAGACCGAGGTCGGCGGTCGGTTCTTCGGGCACCGAGAGCTTGCCCGAGATGCCGAGGTGCGAGGCGTTCAGTTCGCCGAGCATCAGGCTGACGAGCGAGTATAAGTCTTCGCGCTGCGCGATGTGCGGAACGATCTGCATGTACTTGTCGCGGACTTGGTTCCAGTTCGCACCGTGATATTTTTCATCGTAGAAATTGTTGCTGAGCGCCCGCCAACTTTGGGCGAACATCTCGGCATATTCTTCGTCGCGCTGGATCGTCAACTTCGCACTGAACGGTACCCGCGTCGGTTCGGCAGCGGCTCCGGGGAAGATCGCACCTAGCCCGCCGTTGTTGCGCGCGGCACGGAGTTCGCCCGAGCCGTTAAGGAAATAAATCGTGCCCGCCGAACGCTTGGCCCACTTGATGCCCCGCGGCGACTGATTGCCCGTCGTGATGCGATTGACCGAACGGCCATCGCTGCTCGCGACCCACAGGTCGTCGCCATTCGACGACGAACGAAACGCGACCGAGTTGCCATCGGTGGAGATCGCACCGCCATCGGCCGGGATCGCTGCGACCCGCTCAACGCGCAGGTGAATGTCTTCCCAATCGATGTCGACCGACTTACCCGGCGAGCCGCCATCGGCCGATGGCTTTTGCAACGACAGCACGTGCATCGAGTAGCTGTTGCGGCGTTGACTGATGAACGCGATTTTGCCGCCGGTGTTGCTCCAGGTGACATCGCCGTTGAAGGTCGAGTATCGCGAAACGTTCTTCGCCGGGGCGCTGCCATCGCTCGGCACGATGTAAATTTCGCTTGCAAACGAGCCATCTTGCCGCGCGTAGACGATGTACTTGCCATCGGGCGACCAGTCGTAATCCATCACTTGCAACTCGGAAATGATCGCCTTCACATCGGTGCCATCGGGCTTCATCGACCAGAGCTTGCCCGCCCGCAGGAACGTGATCAAGTCGCCTTTCGGCGAGAACATCGCACCGGTCGGTTCATCGGGCGAGTTTGTCAATCGCGTCACTTTGAACTTGTGCGCCTTCACGATTTCCGGATGCTCCGCATCGTCGGCGTCGAGCAAGTAAAGCTCTTCGACACCCGAACGATCTGATGCAAATAGCACCCGTTTGCCATCGGGCGACCACGTCGGCGAATGGTCGTAGGCAGGGTTGTCGGTGAGGCGTGTAGACTTGCCACCGGCGGGGACTTTCGTCAGGAAGAGTTCGCCGTGGATGACGATGACGGCGTGGGCTTCATCCGGTGAAAGCGCGAACTCGGTGGCATCACGGGTGTACGTCGTCGTGCGTTCGGTGTTCGATTTATCGTCGGCGTGAACTTCGATCGCGAGCTTGCGGGATTGCCCAGACTTCACGTTCGTCACCCAGAGATCGGCACCGCATTCGTAAACGATCCACTCGCCGTTGCCACTCATGCGTGCCCGCCGCACGAATTCGTCTTGGTGGTTCGTCAGTGGCTTCGCGGCACCGATCGCGGGGTTCGTGGCGTCCACCTCAACATCTTGCACGACGATATTCGCCGCACCCGATTTCTGCCCGATATCACTGACATAATACATCTTCTTGCCATCGGCCGACCACATCGGCGAAGTGTCTTGGCCATCGTAGGTGGTGAACTTACGTGGGTTGGTGCCGTCGGCGTTGCTCAGCCAAATGTCGTCGTTCGACGACCCGCGATACCCCTTGCGGTACCACAGCCCCGGCCCGCGCACGAACGCGAGATATGCGCCGTTCGGCGAGTAATACGCTTCCTTGCCTTCGAACAAATTGAGCCGCGTTTCCTTACCACCGGTGATCGGCACCGTGTAAACGTCTTGCCCGCCAGGGTAACCCGTCGTTCGCGTGGAAGTGAAGACGATGTTCTTGCCATCGGGCGTCCAGCCGTTGACGATGTCCATGCCCGAATCGAACGTGAGCCGTTTCGGTTTGCCGCCTTGAATCGGCACGACGAAAACATCGTAACCGCCGTGGCGATTCGACGAGAACGCGATCTGCCGTCCATCGGGGCTGATCGCGGGAAAGTAATCGTGAGCTTCGTGCATCGTCACTGGCCGGGCCACACCACCGATCGCTTCGACCGTCCAGATATCGCCGAGGTAACTGAACGCAACGAGTTTCCCGTCGGGGGAAATATCGGGAGTCCGACCGAAGCGAATCGGCTCTTGCGCCGACGCCAGCGTAACGGAGGTAAACAACGCGAAGCCAAACAGGCAACGTGCGAACATGAGGTAAGGATCCTTCTTCAGTCGCGAACGAGGTAACGTGTCAGATGCGGCGAAGTTCTTCACGCCATCATCCGTTAATCTTTACCCAGTTTAACGCTCATCTTCACAAAATGCAAAACGCCAACCTGCGAAGTCGCCGAGTTTCCCATCGCGGTAGTCGTGTCGGCGCGGCAATACCGATGGAAACGGTCGCGTCATCGTAGCGGAAGTCGTGAGAATTCCGACGGTCTGCACTTGATGAGAACGGCATGATACTTCGCGAAATGGAGCGGGACAGAATCGCCAGATGCACGTTACTATATTGCGAACGGACACACACGCGACTTGGGGCGATCGCCATGCGACTACAGAAACTTTGGAAATGCTTTGCGGGCGCGAGTCTTGCGGCACTCACTGTGGCGATTTGTGCGGAACCATCGGCAGGACAATTTCCTAGCGGCGGTGGACCGGGCGGTGGCCGTGGGGATCGTGGCGGTCAAGGTGGCGGCTTTCAACCCGGCGGCGGCGGTCGCGGTGGATTCTCGGCGGACAGCAGTTTCGATCGTCTGATGCAATCGTACGGCGGCACCGGGGATGCGGTCGATTACTCGCGAATCCCCCCCGATGTTCGCGAACGCACTAACGGCTTTGCGATGCGGTTTGGTGGCGAGCCGATGCCCTTATCGGGGATGATTACTCGCGCGCAGTATACCGAACAATTCAACGCGCGGATGGCGAAGATGGGCCAACCTGGCGGTGCGCCACCGATGATGCCCGCCGCGCCCGGTGCAATGCCAACCGCGCCCGGCGTGCCTGCGCCGCAAGCGGAAATGACCGACGAGCAGCTTCTAATCGCGATGCGCCAACTCGACCGCGATGGCGATAACCGCATCAGTTTTCAGGAAGCCTCGCAGTCCGGACGGATGAGCCGCGTGTTCCAAAACTACGACAAAAACTCCGATGGCTTCATCGATCTGGCCGAGTTCAAAGGATACATGTCGGACCGCATGAATAATCGTATTCCAAACGGAGACAACAACGGTCAGCAGCAACCGTACGGTCAGCAAGCATACGGTCAACAACCGTACGGTCAGCCGAACGCGAGTTACGGAACTGTGCCGCCCGCCCCCGAAGAACAACGGCCCGTCGTGCTGCGCTACGGCAAGATGCCGAAGGAACTCCCGTCGTGGTTCACCGAACTCGACACTGACAAAGACGGCCAAATCGGCATGTACGAGTGGCGTTCGGATAGCCGACCGGTTGCCGATTTCCTCGCGATGGATCTTAACGGCGATGGACTGTTAACTGCCGAAGAATACCTCCGGTTCAAGAACCCAGCAACGATCGCGGCGGGTGGTGGAAGTTCCGAATCGCGTGCGGTCAGCACGGCCGGCAGTGGCGGCAATCCTTTCAACCGCAACAGCACCGGTGGTAACCCGTTCAACCGAAACAGCACGGGTGGCGGAAACGCAACGTCAGACGATAGTGGCGATAAGAAAGACAAGAAAGACCGCAAAGATCGCGGGCGTTGAGAGAAGTGCGATTGGGCACGTCACTCGGTGACTTGGCGGATGTCGCGTTGCAATTTCACCGCATGTTTTGCGGCATCAAGGCGGTCTCGCAACGATACGAGGCCGGGAGTTTTCGCTAGCAGATACTCGATGTGCGGAATCGCATCTTCATAGCGCTCTTCACTTTCGAGGTAGCGCGTAAAATTGTTGCGGGTGATGACGTCGTTCGGGGTTCGTGCGAGCGCACGTTCCCAGGCGGCGATCGCTTCTTCGGGCTGATTGAATTCGAGATATGCGGTGGCGGCGTACCTCCACGCGAATTCGTCGCGTTGTGCGAGTGCGACGATCGTTTGCAGAAATGGGCGGCGTTGTTCCAGTGACGCCGTGAGAGCCGGGTAGAGCATATCGACCGCCAATTGAATTGCTGTGGCGTCGGCGGGGATCAAGTCATTTAACAAACGTTCGGTGGGCGCGGGGCCAGCGGCAATCAACACGGGGCGTACGAGTTTTGGCGAACGGGAAATGGCCACGCGCCAACTGTTCCATGCGGCAGGTTCGTCGCCGGCGGCCTTCTGCGCGACACCGCACGCATAGCCAATCAGCGGATCGACGGGCAGTATCCTCTGGGCACGCTCCCAGTGGACGAGTGCCGGTTCGCCTTCGAGATATTGCTTAGCATAAAGCCCAAATCGGGCGTGCGGTTGCGGCGCAAGCCAACACGCCGCGCGGGCCGCCCGTGCGGCTTTCAACCCCTCGACGATGTGCGACCCGCTCGGCGAAAGAGCATCGTTCGGCAACAAAATCACCAGCGCCGGACCGGCGACTGCGGCATGGGCGGCGCGGCCTTGCAAGCGGGCTGCGTCGAAATGCGCCTGCGCCAATTCCATTTGCACATCGGCGTTTGTGGGCGCTATTTTCGCGGCCGCCGTGCGGTATGCAATCTCCGATTCCGTACCCGCCGCGAGGCTCGCACTGATCTCGCGATAGTCGTTCACCCGCGAACGCGAACGCGCATCGAGCATCAAGAACACCGGCACAACCGCGATGGCGAGCGCGAGTGGAATCGCCAAAAGGCCATGCATTTGCAGCCGATACGGGTCGGGTGTCGGTGTCTCGCCCTCAGTTTGTGGCAGGTAGCCTTTATCGGTTGCGGCGGCACACAAGTGTGCGGCCACGGTCGCCGCCAAGATCGCGATGGCGGGGATGTGGATGCCGAAATCGACGACGCTGTGCAGAATCAGCGCGAGCAACCCGAAGAACCCGCCGAGCAGGATCGGCCCCGACGAACGCAGCCGCAGTTTGCGATAGCCGCGTACCCCCGCAACCAGCACGGCGACGACGATGGCCAGCGTGAATACGAGCCGCGGTAGGCCGCCTTCGAGGATCGCTTCGAGGTACTCGTTGTGCGCATTATCGAAGTACACATTCGTGAACGATTGCGTGCGAACGAGAAGTTCGACGCGGGCGAACGTGCCGTTGCCAGTGCCTGTAACGAGGAACGACGGCACGAGTGTGGCGGCATCTTTCCACAACGGCCATCGGCCATCGAACGCCTGCCCGGACAGCACCGTTTTCAGTCGCGCTTCGACGAGCGTGCTGCTGAACCAACCGACGACGATCATCGCACCGAGCGCCAGCATCCCGACGAGCAACAGCTCCGACGATTGTTGATTTTTGCGGTAACGATAGATGAAGAACGCCGTCGCACACGCCGCAAACACGGCCGCCATCAACCCGCCACGCGACAAACTGAGCGGGATACTCGCGGCGATCATGACGAGGCCGAGCGCGATGCAGATCGTCTCCGAATTCCAAACGAAACGACCCGTGATGGCACTACGTCGGCCCAACATGAGCAGCGCGCCGCCCATGCCGAGCGCGATCGTGGCGTAGTCCGGGTAGTGGTTTTTGCAAACGAACGGGCCGAACACTGCGCCATCGGTGGGCGTACGCCAGAAGATCACATTGTTCGGCGACGAAGTAAACTGCGCGATCGCAATCGCGGCCAGCAACACGCCGTTCGCGGCCACAACCCAGGCGAGACGACGCAAGGCTTCCCGCGATGCCAGCCAGTTACGCACAACGAGGTAAACCAGCGCCAACGCGATGATGCGGCCAAGGAACGTGCGTGTGAGTTGGCGATCCGCACTGAGCGATAGCGACGCGGGACGTGCGGCCGACGCCACTTCACCGGGTAGGCGTTCGTCGCGCTCGGGGCGGAAGGTGCGATACCATTCCAACGCCTGCGGCGAGATCGTGCCAACGACCGATTCGGGCAGCGCCACCATCTGAAATGCGGAGAGGCCCATCAAACCGGCAAGGCTGATCGAGACGACATCGACGCGCAACGAAACTTGTCGCACGGCGACGATATACGCGGCCCAAAGTGCCACGAGCAAGCCGATGCCGCAGGTGGCCACATACTCCCAGAACGGGTCGGCAGACGCGAACGGCCACGGGGAAAACGCGACGAGAAATAGCAGAACCGCCTCGCCAGCGATCCGAAGATTTCGGGCAATGGGGAGGCGGCGAAGATTGTCGGACTTTGCGAGCGTCGTCATATGCGGTCGACGTTAGCGGCGGCCCTTTTTGGCTGGCTTCGTCACAAAAGTCACTTTGCCTTTAACGATCACCTTTACGATTGGCTTGTAAACGACCGTCGTCACGACGGACCCGTTCTTCTTCGCGGCCACTTCTTGCCAGTCGTGCATATCGACCGCTTCGCCAGTGAAATCGGCACTGTCGTAGGTTTCCTCGGCATATTCTGCCGCTGGTACCGACGGGTTGATGTATGTCGTATCCGACGCAAACGCCGTCACGGCGGCAATCATCCCGCCCAACAGCAACGTCCCGAACAGTTTCGAAAACAGGGTATTCTTCACTTTCCAACCCTCACACGATACGGATAATACGGTACGAACAATGATAGTAACTCCCGCAGCGCGGGAATATCCGAAACTACCGCTTTCTTTCATTCTTCTTGGAAGCGGGAGATTAGGCACCTACATGAAAATCTCGGTGCCGTTACTGAACGTGGAAAGATCACTCCTTGCTGGCGCATTTTTGAGTTGCGCTTTTCACATGTATAGGCACCCCCAAGTGATGCGAACTTGGCCTTTCCTCGAAGTTTCCGCGAGATTTCTGTTACGGTATTTCAAGCCATTTCTATTGGCAATCGATCAACTGAGTCAAGATTTGTCTTTAATTAGCTGGGACGCGGAGTCCTCGTAGCGGAGCGCGTGCGCCTCACCCCTATTCAGGGATTGTCTGGCTATGGGTGAAGTCTACGCGCTTCGCTACGCAAAGCCTGCGCGTCGCGGCTAAACGAATCAAAACCCCGATGACACGAAGACACACACAACATTGCCAACGCAAACGGCCCGCTCGAATGAGCGGGCCGTGTGTGTTATCTCTGTCAAAAACTAGCTAACGAGTTCTTTGATCCACTTTGGCTTGTCGCCAGCGATGTAGTAGGGGCGACCGAGGTTGTCGCGGACGTCGGCGACGGACTGTGGCGTGGGGTCGATACCGAGGCCACGGTACAGCGTAGCGTACATGTCCATGATGTCGGTGGGATTGTCTTTCACCGAGGTGCCGTCGGCGTCGGTCGAACCGTAAGCCTGGCCGCCCTTAATGTTACCGCCACCCATCACGACCGACCAGCAACGGGGCCAGTGATCGCGGCCGCCGTTTTGGTTGATCTTTGGCGTGCGGCCGAAGTCGCCCATCCACACGATGACGGTGTCCTTGAGCTTGCCGCGGTCGGCGAGGTCGCGGGTTAGTGCGGCCATACCTTTGTCGAGTTCTGGCAGGCGGCGTTGCAGCGCGCCGAAGATGCCTGCGTGCATGTCCCAGCCACCGAGGCCGATTTCGACGCATGCGACGCCCGACTCGACGAGCTTCCGGGCAAGGAGACAGCCGTTGCCGAAGCCGGTGCGACCGTATTCATCGCGGAGTGCGGCGGGTTCTTTGTCGAGGTTGAAGACTTCCTTGCGGCTGCTCGTAACGAGGTTGAGCGCCTTATCGTAGACTTCCTTGTGCGACTTTGCGGCATCGGCGGGGACGTTCGTTTTGAAGCCGCCTTCGAGGCCTTCGAACAGCAACTTGCGGCGATCCATCCGCGAAACATCGACGCGTGGCGAGACGTTTTCTGGTGGGCTGCCGGGATTTTGCACGCCGAACGAGGCGTACTTCATGCCGAGGAAGCCCGGGCCGACGCGGCCGCCGCCGACGCTGATAAAGCTGGGGATGTCGGCGTTTTTCATCGCCTCGACGTCCATCGCCTGGTAGTACGACATCACCGCACCGATCGAGGGGAACTCGGTCAGCGGGTTCGGCGAACGGCCGGTGTTCATGAGGAAGGTACCACGTGCGTGGTCGCCTTCTTTGGTGGACAGCGAGCGAATGATCGACAGATTCTTCATCTGCTTGGCGACGTTCGGCAGGTGTTCGGTGATTTGCACGCCGCTGGCTGCGGTGCTGACGGGCTTGTGTTCGCCGCCGTTCGCGCTACCGGGCTTCATGTCCCAGAGGTCGATCGTTGCGGGACCGCCACCCATCCACATAATGATCAGGCTTTTTTGCTTCTTCTTCATCTCGGCGGCACGGGCGCGGAGATCGGTCATGAAGGCCATGCCGGGAATGGTGACAGCCGCAGCGCCGGCGGCGTGGGCCATGAAGTGACGACGATCCGTAATGCCGAACATGTGAGAACCTTTCGGAAGAGTGACCTGATGGGTGTTTGTTTTGATTATCGGATGAAACCCCGCGCCATGCAAGAGGTTCCTTCGCGTTCTGCACCTACGATGCAAAGCGTTCGCGATAAGTTCCTGGAAATCATACTGCAAAAACGATCGATTCGCGAATGAAATGCGTCGACGTCTCGTTTTCGCGACATAAAGCCAGATTTCGTTTACACTTGCGCGGGATTTGGGAACGCATCTCGTAGTTCGGCGGCAGCCTTGCGAATCGCTTCGGTTGGCGATGCGAGTGCATCGGAAACGACTGAGATCGCTTCGGTATCGGTGGCGTCGTCGCTGAGCACGCGCCGGGCGGCGATGAGTCGCAGTCGCGGGTTGGGGTCGTCGAGCAGCGCGTGCAATGCCTCAGTTGCGGCCCGGCCTTTTGCGCCCTGGAGCGCGAGTGCGGCACTGAGGCGAAGCCCGGCATCGGGGTGACTGGCACACTCGGCAAGGAGCGAAATTGCCTCGAGGGGCAGCGTTTCGAGGCGGCTGAGCGCATAAGCGGCGTTCGCCCGCACTTGCACTTCCGGGTCTTGCAGCGCTTCGATCAAAGCGGGAATCGCGGCTTCGGGCACGGCGACGGCTTTCCGCCAACCGGCCGATGCCAATTTGCGGACTTGGGCTTCCGCATCGCGCAGACCCGTCGTGAACGCTTCGGCGGCCTCGGGGGGTTGGGCAACGGCCATTGCCCGCATCGCTTCTTCGCGCAAGGCCACTTCGCCCGTTTGCGCCGCACGGAGGAGCGCCCCGCCAGCAGGGGCCGCTGCTACGCCGAGTTGCCCGAGCGCCCGTGCGGATTCCACGCGAACCCAGTCGCTGTCGTCGTCCGCCAGCCGGCGCGTCAATCCTTCGACGACGGCGGGGGTGGCACCGATGAGTTTCGGCAAAATGCGCACCACGCGGGCTTTGACTTCGTCGTTCGCATCGTCGAGAAGTGCGAGCAAATCGGCTTGCGTGGCGTCGTCGGCTTGGCCCCAGGTGCCGAACGCCTCGGCCGCCGCCGCGCGGGCTTGGGGGTCGGGGTCTGCGAGTGCGGCCCGAACGACCCGAACCGATTCCGGTGTCGGCGGACCGACGGCACCGAGCGCGCGAACCGCACCGAGCCGCACACCGCCGTCGGCATCCTTCGCGGCCCGTTCCAGCGCCGGAACCGCCGCTGCCGCATTCGGGCCGAGTTTGCCCAGCGCCTCGGCGGCATTGACCCGCACCTGAAGGTTCGGATGTGACAATGAGCGAACCAGCGCCGGGATCGCTTCGTCGGCCCCTGCCCCCATTTCGCCGAGCGCTTCGGCCGCGAGCGCACTCACCCAGTTGTCGGGATCTTTGAGCGCCCGCACGAGTTGAGGCACAGCGACATCGGCGGCACTTTCGCCAATTTTCCCGAGCGCTTCGACGGCCTTGGCGCGAACGCGGTCGTTGTCGTCCCCGGCAGCTTCGACGAGCGCTTCGGCCACGTCGGCTGCCGCATCGCCGATGTCGCCGAGGGCTTCCGCCGTCTGCGCCCGGACCACGTTATCTTGGCTTTCCAGCCCTTCGGTCAACGTCGCCGTCGCGGCTTCGGGCAAGACACCGATCCGACCAACGGCATCGGCAGCGACTTTGCGAACCGTCTCGTCGCGATCTTGCAGTAACGGCACGAGCCTTTCGACCGCCGAAGTTGCGGCCCCTCGCAGGCCACCGAGCGCCCGTGCGGCCGCTTCCCGAATCGCGGGGCTGGGGTCTTCGAGCAATGCCGCCAACGCGGGTACGGTCTGCGAATCGGTGGCACCCACCGCGCCGAGCGCTTCGGCCGCGCGGCCGCGAACCGTCTCGTCGGGGTCGGCGAGGCTTGCGATCAACTCCGGAATCGCGGCTTCGGACGAAGTTCCCAAACGCCCGAGCGAAGTCGCCGCTTGCGCGCGGATCGTGGCCGCCGCGTCGGTCAGCGCCGTCTTCAAGAGGGGCAGGCTGATCGCCACTGGGTCAATGTGCGAAACCGCGCGTGTTCGCTTGGTGAACAATCGCCACACTCCGCGCCGGTTGCGGGTTTGCTTCGCGTTCGCTGGGGCCGGTACGCCGACATCACCGAGCGCTTCTGCGAGGCTCAACCGGACG
>JAYSYI010000067.1:0-2393 GCA_043727665.1 Limnoglobus sp.
GCACGTATTCGCGGCTATCGAGAGCACATCAAAACCTTCGTCGCGTTGATACTCGTTTTGAACCATGCCGTCTGTTTTAGACGGCGACGTCTCGGATGATGTGTGCCAATACGCCCATGATTCGCGCGAGTTCGGCGACGAAATATTCGCGTCGGTCGAGTGTGAGATTTGTGCCATCGAGCCGTAGGAACTTCCATGCGCCGCCAGTGGTGACTGCACCGTAGATAATCGGCAACGGGTTGATCGATGCGGCATTGAACTCGCGGGCGGCGACCATGGCGGCGATGCACTGCCCCATTCCACTGCGAAGATTATCGTTTTTGGCTTCGGCAATCGCCAGTATGGGTGCCGTGAGGACCGATTGCAACAGCGAACGGGTTAGGATGAAATCGCAGTATCCGTTCAAGCCGCGTGCGGGATCGACGTTAAACTCAATGCCGGAGAATAACCCGAAACTGCCTGCTAGGGTGCGTCGCAATTCCATAAGCAGCGGCGCGACGATGAATTCGGAACGGGCTTTCTCGGTGTTGATAGCGAGCGCCAGATCGACACCCGCCTGCATTCGTTCGATGAATTCGGCAGAGACTTCCCATGCGGGAACGGTGCCAAACAAATCGGCTTCGGCGAGCGTCAGCCCGAGGGTATGTTGCACCTCGGGAAATGTGAAGTCGCGGAACGCCATGTGAGCCACACCGCCCGTTAGAACAATCCCACGTCGATGGCGTTTGAGATGAAGCGGCCGACCCACCAGTAACCCGTACGCCAGTTGCAGTGGATTTTCACGCTGACAAGTGCGCCCGAGCGGATGGTGGCATCGGGGTCGGTGAGTTCGACATCGACGACGTACGTCTGCGCGAGTGGCACGGTCTCCTGGCCGCCTTCGCCGGCTTGCTTCACGGCGAGTGGGCCGCCGCCGCGTTGCGTGAGGCCGACAGGAACTTGCTTTGCGTCGGCTTCGGGCAGCCGGTTGATGCGCCCTTTGAAGATGCGATCCGTACGCCCGTGAACGTAAATCGACACTTCCAGCCCACCCGTTGTCGGTAAGTCTTCCCGCAACAGCTTGAAGTCGCTCGCAGACACCGGCACTTTCACGAGCAACTTCGTCGGGTCGCCGATGGTACAGAGGGCTTTCTGATCTTGGAAGTTGCGGTCGTACATTTTCCCGATGTCGGACTTGCGCGGCAAGCCCATCACGACGCCATCGCGCGGCGCTTTCAGTTCGAATAAGTCGTCCGAACGGCGTTTGAGTTCCTTCAATTCGCGACCGAATCGTTCGGCTTGCTGGCGGTGCCCCGCTTCGGTCGTTTGCAGTTGCGCCATCGATGCCGGTGGCAGGTCGCGTTCGCCTTGTTGCTGGCTGCGTAGGGCGTCGGCGAGTGTCAGCGATTCGTGCATCTGCACTTCGGCTTTGTTTTGTTCTTCGACCAGTTGCGGGCTGACGCAGCGTACGATCACTTGCCCTGCCAATACCATTTGGCCTTCCGTCACTTCCATTTTTTGCAAAATGGCCGGTTCGAGCAAGCCAATCGACAGTGTGTGATCTGGGCTGACCGAGACTAACCCCGTGTCGCGAACGCGGCTAATCGGCAGCGGCACGGTGAAGAACCCGATTGCTAGCGCCGTGAAGATTGCCAACGTGATGTAGACCCGTTTCGTTTTCATATCCGGCAATCGCCCCCGTTGACGTACGTTTTTGATCATGCGGTAAGCTGGCCAGATGAACATCGACCCGAGCGACATGATGGCCAACATGTGGCTGAGCACTTTGAGCTTCGGCCCGAGAAAGTCCGCGAGCATCCAGATGATGCTGAACGTGACGACCCAGCGGTACACCCAACTCGCAATCGCGTAGACGATGAACAGCATCTTCCGCCCCGTGGCCATATATGGCTCCGGTGGCACCTCGATACCCAGGGCTTTGTCCAAGAACGAGTTCGTGATGAACTTGTTCGAGCGATCGCGCAGGTTGGGGATTTCCAACCAGTCGGCCATCATGTAATAGCCGTCGAACCGCATCAGTGGGTTCGCGTTAAACACGAACGTACTGACGCTACAGAGCGTCATGAGACAGAGCGCGATGTTGTTCACGATCGGCATGTGCGGCGTGTACCACCAGACGAACGTCGATATCGCCGCGATAATGAGTTCGACGTAAATGCCCGCAAAGCTGATGATGATGCGCTTCCA
Organism: Limnoglobus sp.; assembly: GCA_043727665.1. Classification (GTDB taxonomy): domain Bacteria; phylum Planctomycetota; class Planctomycetia; order Gemmatales; family Gemmataceae; genus Limnoglobus. Next base: position 2,188 of record JAYSYI010000067.1, read on the forward strand.
CTTGTCCGAGATCGTCCACGCATCGGTGACGTTGCAATAGAGCGCAGGGGAGAAGCACATGAGCAGCAAGCCCATTTCGTGGCATTCGCCTCCGAACGCCTTGCAACTGAGGCCGTGCCCGAACTCGTGGATGATCTTCACGACCCCAAGCGAGAGCCAGAGATACAGCACCGTGTTGAAGGCGAAGAACTCGTGGTACGCAGGGA
>JAYSYI010000068.1:0-2390 GCA_043727665.1 Limnoglobus sp.
ATTTTTGTCCGTCACCGACCATTTCAGCAATAAGGTATCGCGCTGATTCGGCTCGGCTTCGGGTTGGAATATCTTGATCATCGGCGGCGTCACATCGACTTGCACGCGGAAATCGGGCAGCGAACCCTCGGTTGGCAGGCTTTCGCTCAGGCCCGCCCCGCTGATCGGCACGAGGCGGAAGCCGTACGTGCCTTCGGGTTGCGGGTTGACACGGGTATCGAGTGCGACGCGAAGCGGCGATTCCTTCCCGTCGTGCTGGCTCCACTTCGACCACGATTTGCCATCGTCGCGTGTCAGATACAAATCGATCCGCGACACGCCCGACGGACCCGCATCGAGTTGGTACGGCAGTTCGAAACGCAGGAAATTCACAATCAGCGCCTTCGGCAGTTCGGGTTTCACCGGCTCGAATGTCATCGTGGGCACGGCAGGCGCGGCGGTCGGTTGCACGATGCCCGCACCGCTTGCAATTGGCACCATCGGCGCGGGCGGCGGCGTAATTGTCGGTGCTGCGATCGGTTTCACGCCACCCGTGAGATCGATCACTGGCGCACTCGGCCCCATTGGGAAACTGAGCGGCGCGACTTGTGGCAAAATTTGCGGCGCGACGATGCCTCCCGTGTCGGGACTCATGTTCGGCAGCGGCTGCGTGAGTGCCGGTGCGGGCGGCGTGAAACTGCTCGTGCTGATGCCGGCGATTTCTTTCGATTGCGCAGCGACATTTCCCGCGAGATCCTCTACCGAAATGCGAACGACAATCGCGTCGTTGGCATTCGGGTTAAACCGTGCGGATCGCTTGTCGGCACCAGAGACAACCACCGCTTTCCACGCGGAATCGGCTGCGGTCGTCGGCTTCCACTCGACTTTGGTTTTCGCGTCGTTCGGGTTGCGATCTTCGACGCTCCAATCGAGCGTGACATCGTCGCCCGCACGTTGTGCCGTACGGATTTTCAGCACGGGCAGTGTCGTATCGATGAGGAGTTTTTGAATCTGCGAGCGGTCGATCTTCGTAGGATCTTCGGGATCGCGCGAGCCATTTTTGTAGACCGTCATATTCGTCACCCAATACGTGCCGTCTTCCTTCGTAACGAACGGCAAGAATAGCTGATCGGGTTTGACGCTCTCCCAGACGGTCCACGTTTGGCCCATGTCGCTGGAAACGAGCAGTTCGATGCGTGCAATTTTCGCCTGATCGGCCGGTTCGATACCTGCGAGATCGAGTTTCATCGAGCGCGTCCGCATCGCTTGGTAGTCATTCGCGTGAGCGGGCGCTTGACCGACCGCAAGCCCGGTCCCAAGCATGAGTAGTGCGGCGAGGTTCATATCCCATTCCCATGACCAACCCGAACGAGTAACGGTTGTGTCGGTATTATCGACCGTCCGGCCCTCAGACTTTGCTCGAATTGGGAAGATAGGAAATGTCGTTCAAGTCTCTATCGACAGCTGACGGAGAGATTTGCGGAAATCGCGGATTGCCTCGAACAATGGTTGGCCGGGCGTCACCAATTCCGGCGTCGGGTGAGTTGTGCCTCCGAGAACGCTTTGCGCGATGAGCGTGCGTTGCTTGTTGTCATTCGAGTACGGATAGTCGGATCACTTCCTTTGGGGAGACCCAAATGCGGGAGGTACCGTCGTCGCCGACTGTCAGGAAACCGTAACCGTCCGATGTGAACAAGGACTCTTGGACTATCCGTGCATGCCCACGCAAGGCGACTAGTTCGTGCCCGACGGCCGTGTCCCAGAGCCGTGCCGTGGCCGTCACGCGATGCAGTTAACAGGCGGCTTCCGTCTTGGTTCAGGTCGATCTAATGTACCCACCCGGTGTGTCCTTTGAATGTGGCTGCAATGGGGCGGCCGGTGTCCGATGTCCACGATCCGACACCCACGCCGTCTCGGGTCGCATACAGGGTCTTCCCGTCCGGGCTGAACCGAGGCACTGCATGCAAAACCTTCGCGTCTGATAACTGGAACACTTCTTGCCCGGTTTCGACGTTGTACACGAGTATCGACGAGTGGTTCTCAATGTTGTGAAAGTCGCACACTACCGCCACCTGCTTCCTTTCGGGTAAAAACAGGCGTTTCATGTGACTGGTAACGGAATGGCGATCTCTCGCACGATGGCAGGGCCAACGCATCTAAAGTCTATGTACTGGCGCGAGTTGGGGCGAGTTTTTATGATTGTTAGGAACTCCTGAGGACACTCGCATGCCGCGACTGATGCTGATCGAACATTTTGCCGAGTTACCCGACCCTCGCTTCGACCGCACCAAAAAGCATCGGCTCGACGACATTCTCGTCATCACGCTCTGCGCGGTCATTTGTGGTGTCACCAGTTTTGAGGGCGTGCATCTGTTTGCGACCTGTCGCAAAGAATGGCTCCAGACGATCCT
>JAYSYI010000069.1:0-7381 GCA_043727665.1 Limnoglobus sp.
GATCAACCGCCACTGCTCGTCAGTGACATCGCTCGGGTACGTTTGGGTTCTCATGACCCATTTTACTCATCCAACCACCACATATGGGACAGTCACTTAACCAGAAATCGATTGTTTACTTTGTTAGACATGCTTATCATTTTTGTATTTGTGATGTAAATGCGAATCGGTGCCAAACAACGATTCGCTCATTTAGAAATACACTTTGCAGAAATACATCCGTTTAAAATTGAATCAAGGAGCCGCATGCCCGGACAATTGCATTGCTGCGTTTCATTACTGTAATGACAGCTACAAATTCTCTCCGAACCGCTACATGTTGTCGTTGGACATTGTGGCCTATTTCCGTTTTGTGCACTGCAAGGACTTGGTGCAATGTATCCGTAACAGATGTTAGATCCGTCGCCACCTCCCCCTTTTTCACATGAATAGTAGCAGGAATACCAGAAAATCCATGTGGGCGAATTATACGCAGGTTCTGCACCACATTCGCAGTCTGCTGCCCACGCTTGGCGTCCGCCGCCGGTGATCAGTGCGATGGCGAGTAGCGCGATCGCTACGCTGCCGCACATGTAAGAGATGATTCCGTAGAACTTGGTCACGACACATCCTCCTCGACGACGAGAAACTTACACCGCCAGGGACATCCTGGCGGATGTTCCTGTTACTCGACCTGGCAGCCCAGGCGGAGCGGTTGGTTCGTTGTTGGTCGCAGTCGGTCCAGATCGAGGCGATGCGCGTGAACGCACCGGTGTTCGACTCGGGGACAGCTAATTTAATTGTGAGTGTCAGCGATTCGCCGGGCGGGATCGTCAGTGGCATTTCGCTCGTCGTGACGCACGAACAGTCGCTGGTGCCGCCGATGAGCCGAACGGGTTTCGCGGTCCAGTTCTTGATCGTGATCGTTTGTTCCACGCGGTCGCCGGGCTTGGCACTGCCGAAGTTCACGTAGGAGGGTGCCGAGAGCGATTCGCCTTGTAAAGTGGCCAAAGTCGCGGAAATCGAGCCGAAGAACAGCGTGCAACCGAGCGCGATAATCGCAAACGAAGCCAGTGCGCCACCAAGCAGAACGGCCGTGCGAAGCAGCAACGGTTTCATCGTCTCGCGTTGCCATTCATCGCGATTGGGCCGTGCGAATAGCAAAGCCGCCACTGCAACGAGATCGACCGCGAATGCCGCCCACGGGCTGGCTTTGATCGTACCGAAACAACCGCAATTCGCCTGACCGATGATACCAAGATACCCGCTGACGACCGCAAAAGCGAAGAACGTGCCGATCGCCAGAATCCACGGCAACGGGCGGAACGCGCCCAGCACCAACAGCGAACCGAGCACGAATTCCCACGTCACCACCGAGTATTGCACGGCCGGCACGGACAGCCCGCCGACGCTCGGCAACGGCGAGACGCTCAGACCATAAGTTTTCAATGCCCCCGCCGTTAGAAGTAACGCACCGAGCGCAACTTCAACGACGCGCCGAAGCACTCGGCGATTCGGCCGATCGCTGATTGCTGATCGCTGATCGCTGATCGCTGATCGGCTGCGGATTGAGCATCTAACATGATGTCATTTCCACGTGGGGAGGTTTGTGGTTGAATGCAATTTAACCGAGCGACTCTGCGATTGCAATAGCTGAGATCGAAATAATCGTAAATTTTTTCAAGAGCGAGAAAGTGTTGGGAAAACCGTGCACATGCGACTGAGAAAATTCAAAAAGTCGGATACGGTGCGACGTAAAACGACTTTCTGTATCGTTTCAGATACCCATCGATTCGACCGCTTCATTCGCGCGTTGTTCGATGATATCGAGCAAGTATGGATGTGGGCCGAGGGGGGCGGCGAGGTAGAACGGCACGGTGGGGAATTGCTCGACGAGTTTTGCGTGGAGTTCCTTCATATCACGGACCATGTGGACGCCGGGCGAGAGGAAGTACGGCAGCATAATCACTTCGGTAGCACCCGCTTTCACGCAGAGTTCGCCACCTTCGGGGATCGAGGGTTCGGCCAATTCGAGAAACGAAACTTGCACGATCTTGTAGCCGCCCCGTGCGTCGATCTGTTCGGCAACGCGGCGGAGATCGTCGTTGGCTTCCGCACGGCGACTGCCGTGGGCCATCAGGAGCAAGGCACGCATCGGTCGGGGTTCTCGGTGGAGGTCATAAAATAGTCGCAGGTCGATTTATGATAGTCGGAGGTCGGCATGATTGGCACGCGGATTGGCAATTGGGTGTTGATGTCCGAAGTCGGTCGCGGGCACACCGGTACGGTCTATCGCGCCAACGCGGTCGAAGTGAAATCCGCGGGCGATGCGACAATCGCCGCCGTGAAAATCCTGCACCCGGCGACGGTACGTGATTCGACGTTCCTCGAGCGATTCCCCGGCGAAATGCTCGGTTTGCGACGATTGACGCACCCGAACATCGCGTGCTTCCTCGATAGCGGCGTTCACGCGGGGCTGGCATATTACGCCACCGAATTCATCGAAGGCACCGATTGCGCCACGCTGCTCGCACGCCACGAAAAGACCGCCGAACAACCTGGCCTGAACTGGCAACAATCGGTGCTGAGCATCGCGGTGCAAGCGACGCGGGCGCTGAAACATGCCCACCACCGCAGCATCCTGCACCGCGATCTGAAGCCGTCGAACTTTATCCTGATGGCCGACGGGACGCTGAAACTCACCGATTTCGGCGTGGCGAAACTCGTGGCGTTACCCCCGTTGGCATTACCCGGCGAAGCGATGGGCACGGCAGGGTACCTTGCGCCCGAACATTTCACGGGCAAACCGCTGACGCGACGCAGCGACTTGTACGCGCTCGGCGGCGTGATCTACACATTGCTCACGGGGCGACCGCCGTTCCATGCGACGACGGCCGCCGAGTTCATGCACAAACATTGCTACTCGCTCCCGGATCGGCCCGGTAACTTCCTGCCGAAGTTGCCGGCGGAGGTCGACGAACTCGTTTGCGAACTGATGGCGAAAGACCCCGCACGCCGGCCTGCGAGTGCGCCGGCGCTGCTCGAAGAATGGGACCGCATTCGCGGAAAGCTCGAACGCAAAGGCGAAAAGGTCGTATTTCCGCCCGCGCCGAACGACCCGACCGGCACGCACGCCCCGCTCGGCGACACGCCGCCCGTCGTGGCGGATCGCGAAGCGGACCCCGCCGAACGCCGTGTTAAACGCATCAAAGCGGCGGTGTTAGGCGGTTCACTCGCGTTCGTTATCGGGCTGATCCTCTTCGCGTTCCTTCGCCCACGGCCATCGCCGGAGTCGCTTTGGCAGGCCGCACAACCGCTGCTCGCTTCGGAAAACCCCGACGATTGGGATGTAGCCCGCGATGCGTATCTCGATCCGCTGACCGCCCGCAACCCGGACTGGAACGCCGACGAAGTGCGGGCCGCGAAACGGCGCATCAAAGACACGAAGGAGATGCTCGCCGCATTCGCACCTTTGGGGAAAGCAAAGTACGCCTCGGAGCCGGAGCGATTGTATTACGTGGGGTTACGGCAGTTCCAGACGGGCGAACGCGTGGCGGCACGGCGGACATGGGGGGCGGTGACGCGATTGTTCGCGAACGCCCCCGATGCCTCGCACTGGGTGGGACTGGCAAAAAAGGCCACGGCGCAACTCGATTTGCTGCCCGCGACGAACCTGCCAGCGACGCCTTCACACGGTACGATCGTAGAGGATGTGCGAAAGTTGCGGGCGAGCGGGCAGAATGAGGAAGCAGACACTATGTTAAAGGCATTCGAGGAACTCTACCGCGACCGAGCCGACACTGCGGAGCGGGTTCGCGCCGCACGAGAAGCCGGAGTTCCGAAGCCGTAATGTTTGTTCGGAGCCTTCCGATGGCGACGCCGATAGCGAATGTAGCCGATTATTGTGGTGTGTTGTCGCGGAGTCGGCTGATGCCGAACCACGAAGTGACAACCATATTGGACACGTGGCGGAACGAGACGCGGGCCGCCGACACCGACGTCGATTCGTTCCGTCGCTACCTCGTCATTCGCCGTTATTTAACCGAATACCAAGCCGCGATGGTGCAGCGTGGCCATGCCGAAGGCTTCTTCGTCGGCGGTTACGTCATCCTCGATCGCATCGGTAAGGGGCAGACGGCGGGCGTTTACAAGGCCGTGCATCAATCGGGCCAAACAGTCGCACTAAAGGTGCTCGCGGCTTCGAAATCGCGCAACCCGCACATGCTCGGCCGGTTTCAACGTGAAGGCCGGTTGCTGACGCAGTTGAAGCACCCGAACATCGTGCGCGCGTTTCAGCTTTCGCAAACGGTCGCCACCAACGAAGATCGTTCCGGCGTGCATTTCATCGTCATGGAACAAATCGAAGGCGAAACGCTCGATGTCGTCCTCGCACGCCGCGTGAAACTACCCGCTGCGGAAGCGGCACGGATTATCCATCAGTCGCTCAGCGGGTTGCAGCACTTGCACGAAAAGCGGATGGTCCACCGCGATTTGAAGCCCGCGAACCTCATGATGACCCCGCTGACGACCGACTCGACGCTCTCGGCGACGGTGAAGATTCTGGACATCGGTTTGGGCCGCGAACTCTTCGACGATGAAAGCGGTAGCACGCAAGATATGCACCTGACCGCCGAGGGAACCGTCCTGGGTACGCCAGATTATTTGGCCCCCGAACAAGCCCGCGATGCACGAGTGGCAGACATTCGCGCGGACATTTATAGCCTGGGCTGCGTGCTATACCACCTGCTGGCCGGTCGGCCGCCGTTCTCTGAAAAGAACGTGATGGCGACGATGGTGAAACACGCGACCGAGCAGCCGACGCCGATTTCGCAGTTGGCCACCGGCGTGCCACCCGGCTTGCAGATGGCGCTCAACCGAATGATGGCTAAAGATCCGAGTGGGCGGTATCCCACGCCCGCCGAAGCCGCCGAAGCGCTGCGGGCGTTCTTGCCGACGAATGTGCAGAAGGCGATGGAGTCCGCTGTGCTGCCGGGCTTCCAGAAATGGCTCGAATCCGAGTCGTCGATGGAACTGGCCGCCGCCAAACCAATGCCCACGCCGCGGAACGGCCAGGGCGCAATCCACATCGGGGCCGACCCCGTGTTGCCGCCCGCGCCGCGCCCGTCGATGTCCGGGCCACCTTCGGGAAAAATCCGCGCGAGTGGCGGGATGGGTTCACCGCAAGCCGCGGCACCAGCCGCCATGAAACCGAAGCCGAACATGAGCGGGCCGCCATCGGGCAAGATTAAGATCGGCACCGGCCTCGCAGCGGCGCTCGCGGCGGCATCGGCCAGCCCGTCGCAATCGATTCCCGCATCGCTGAAACCGCCATCCGTGGCGGGCCGTCCCTCGCCGATCCCGCCAAATTCGCCGCACCTCACCGACTACGACGTCGAATTGCTGCCGCTATCTGGCGCACTTTCCGCACCTGCCGATCTGGCCATCGCCCGCGTCGAGCAAACCCCGCCAATGCGCCCGCTCTACGACCTCGATCGCCGCGACTTCCTGATGCTCGGCATCGGTGCCGGCGGCGTGATCGGCGCGATCGCCATCGGCATCAGCGTCGCCAGCATCAACAAAAATCGGCTCCGCGCCAACCCGTCCGAAACGAGCGAGTGAGTGGTTCAATTAGCCGCGACGCGCAGGCTTTGCGTAGCGGAGCGCGTAGACTTCACCCATATCCGAATCGGGACGAAGCGCACGTGCTCCGCTACGAAGACTCCGCGTCGCGGCTAATTCCAACTTCACATCTCCTTGGATGCAGACGCGCTTTCTTCGGGGGCGATTGGCTTGGGCGGGCCGTTGCGAAGTTCGATAAGACCCTGGAAGGCCACGTAAAACACCGGCACGAAGAACACCGCCAGCACGGTCGATGTAATCATCCCGCCGAAGACGGCGGTGCCGAGTGCCCTCCGACTGGCGGCACCCGCACCGGTTGCCCAGACGAGCGGCGCGACACCGAGGATGAACGCGAAGCTCGTCATCACGATGGGCCGAAATCGCATCCGGGCCGCTTCCGTTGCCGCTTCTCGCACGCTTCGGCCTTTCAGCCGTAATTCACGTGCGAACTCCACGATTAAGATCGCGTTCTTACTCGCAAGTGCGATGATCAGCACAACGCCGATCTGCGTATAGACGTTGTTGTCGCTGCCGCGATAATTGACCGCCGCAACCACGCCGAGCAACCCGAGCGGGACGACCAGAATCACCGCGAACGGCAGTAACCAGCTTTCGTACAGGAACGCCAGCACGAGGTAAACGAGCAGCACCGCGAGGCCGAACACGGCGACCGCTTCGCCGCTGATGCGTCGCTCTTGGAAGGCGATACCCGTCCAGTCCGAACCCATCGAGCGCGGCAGAACTTCCGCGCCGACTTCTTCCATGACTTTCAGCGCTTCGCCCGAACTCACACCGAGTGCGGCCCCGCCGTTGATCGATGCAGTCGGGTACAGGTTGTATCGCGTGACCGACTGTGGCCCGAGGCGGCTTTCGATTGCCATGAGCGTCGCTAACGGCACGCGCCCACCGGCACGGTTCCGCACTTCGAGCTTGCGCAGAAGGCTCGGATCGGTACGGAAACGGGCGTCGGCTTGCACGCGCACCTGGAACGTGCGGTCGAACTTGTTGAAGTCGTTGACGTAAACCGAGCCGACATTCGCCTGAAGTGCGGCGAAGACATCGCTAACGAGTACGCCCATTTTTTCCGCCTTCACACGGTCGATATCGAGGTAAATCTGCGGCACGCCGGCGCGATACGTGGAGGCGATTTTCTGGTCGATCTCCGGGCGCTTCTTCGCTTCGGCGATCACCGCCTGCGTTCGTTCCATTAGTACATCGGCCCCGACGCCTTCGCGATCTTCGATCTGCATCTGGAAGCCACCCGCCACACCTAGCCCTTGAATCGATGGTGGCACGATCACGAGCGTGAACGCCTCGCCGATTTGCGAGAGTTCGCGCTGCAATTGGCCTACCAGCGCATCTTGCTGGAGTTCGGGAGTCTTGCGTTTTCCCCAGTCGGTCCATGCGATGAACGCGGTCGCCGCATTCGGGGCTTGCGTGCCATCGAGCAGCGAGAACCCGCCGAGTACGAACCAGCTTTCGACGCCACCTTTCTCTGCGTTGCGTTCGAAGACGACGTTCATTTTGTGAACGACTTCCTTGGTCCGTTCGAGCGAAGCGCCGTCGGGGAGTTGCACCGCGATAATGACGTAACCCTGGTCTTCGGGCGGCAAGAACCCGGTGGGGGTTCGCTGGTACGACCATGCCGCCAACGCCGCGAGGCCGAGGAAGACAATCATCGTCGCCCACCAGACTTTAATGAGTTGCCGAACCGACCAGGCATACGCGGCTTCAATCGGCTTCCAGACAAAATTAAAGGCCCTCGAGAAGATGTTCGGCCCGC
>JAYSYI010000070.1:0-7381 GCA_043727665.1 Limnoglobus sp.
CTGTTCGTGAGGCGGAGTGCGACGTGCAACCCGAGCACCAACGCGAACGAGAACAGCAGCAGAATCGCACCGATAACCGTGAGCATCGGTGCGAAGTTCAACGCAAATCGCGCACCGATACTGAGCGTATCTGGCGTCTTGGTGAGGACGCCTTCAAATGCGTAGTACGCGGCCATGAGGATCGGCGGAACGATGAACTGCCAGGTGTTGTAGATCACACCGAGGATTTTCCCGAAGACGAACTCGTACGGCGAAACATCGGTGACGAGCAGAATATCGAGCGCCCCACCATCGCGTTCGGAGGTAATCGAAGTGACGGCCTGCGCTGCAATTAGCAGCATACTCAGCACGGTGACCGGCACGAGGCCATACGCCGCCGCGTAGGCTGCGCGGCCACCGGGCTGGCTCAGTTCGGAATAGGCAAAGTAAACGATTAATGCTAGAACGAGGCCGTACGCAAGTTTGACCAAAAGCGGGCGTCGCCCATAGGCGAGTGTCTTGATTTCCCGCCACAGAATCGGGTTATCGCCAACTTCGCGGACGGCACCCGGTGCGGCATGGGCTTTGGCGCGGAACGTGGAAAGCTCCTCCGAGTTCAACCCCGCTTCGGGGTCGGCGGCCTGCTTCTCGCGTTGCATGATCGGCTCGCCGCTCGGATTCCACTTCCGCAGTTTCCAGATGCCGAGGCCGTTCAGAAGCAGGCACCACACCAGCATGACGAACGTGAAGCCGTACGCGGGGGGAATGCCGATCCAACCGCTCGCCGGTGGGGAAAGCACCGACTGCATGACGATGAACGGATCGAGCCACGCCTGAACCACATTCCAGTTCACTTCTTGCGAAATGTACGGCCCGAGAATGCCAACGCCTTGGCTGAGGCAGAAATAAAGTACGAGGCACAACACGGACAATGCCAGTGCCTGAAACGTGCGTTCCCGCCAGAGCGCAATCACCCCTCCCAGCGAGCCAGCCGCAAACGCGGACGCACCAAGTACGAGTGCGCCCTGAATCACCTGCGAAGGATCAATTCCGCCGAGTAACAGTAGCATCGAAAGGATCGGCACAGTGGTCAATAACAAGGCCGCCAGTGGTAGCAAGCTGCCGACGAGTTTGCCTAACACGATCTCGTAATCGTACATGTCGGTGAGCAGCAACAAAATGAACGTGCGCCGGTCTTTCTCTTGCGAAACTGTGCTGGCGGCGGAAAGTGCCGCGAAAAAGACGAGCAACATCAGTTCGACGTAAAGCGTGATCTGGAAGAGCATCAGGCCGAAACGGGCGGACTCGCCGAGTGTGGCCGTGCGGCTGAAACCGATCGTGGCTTGCCACAGTGTAATGCCCAGAATCGCGATCAGACCGACGAGCGCTACCCGAGTAGGAAAGTGTCCCCGCTGTCGCGGTACCGTCACGAGTTCCCGCATGAAGATCGGCCCGAGCACAGCGTATCTCCTCGTCGTTTGCAGAGCGTTACTTCTGTCCGTTGTAGGATTCATTTCCCCATGCGGCGCGTGAACTGCGATTTCGCCGATAAACTAATCGAAACGGCCGCGAATCACGCCCACTCCTGGCAGGTGCATGCAAACCATCGTCGTCTCGCTCCACGGTTGCCCTACCGCGTGTTGGGGAATTTACGGCAACGAATTCTCTGCCACCCCGCACCTCGATCGCCTCGCCGTCGATGGCATCGCCTTCGACAGCCATTTCTCGGACAAACCCGACGCCGTCTCTGCACGAATCGCCTGGCGAACGGGATCATCGCAGGTCGATTTACTCGACAAGCTGAATGCGTCGGGCGTGGTAACGATGTTGATCCGGGCGAACCGCGAAGCGAACGACACACACGGTTTCTACGCTGGCTGGCAGAAACAGTTCGACGCGAGGCCGAACCCCGATGATGCCACGCCCACGACGGCGTTGTTGCAGATGTTGCCGCAGATTCTCGACGACTTAAAAGCGTCGTCGTTTCTGTTGTGGATCGAATGCGATGCGTTGCTCCCGCCGTGGTTCGTGCCCGATGGCGTATTCGAGGTTTACGTCGAAGATCTCATCGGCGAGACGGCACCCGATGAGTACATCGAAGCGATCATCCCGTGGTCCGATCCGTCGCCAGGCTGGACCGATACCGCCGACTTCGATTCGTGGGATCTGCTCCACCGCAGTTTCGCTGCGGCCGTCACGGGGTTCGATGCCCAACTCGGCGATCTCTTTGCGTTGTTCCGCGAACGCAATCTCCACGAAACCGCCGCGTGGCTCGTGACCAGCGACTACGGCTACCCACTCGGCGAGCGGGGTTACGTCGGGGCACATCGGCCTTACTTGCACGAGGAATTCGTTCATCTGCCGCTAATCATCCAGCTACCGAACGAGGAACATGCCGGGCTAAGGGTGTCCGACATCACGCAACCCGCGGACATCATGCCGACGATTCTGTCGTTGCTGAAAATGGAAAATGCGGTGGATATTGAAGGCCACGACTTGACCGCCCACTGGCGCGGAACGCCACTGGAACCGCGTATGCATGCCATCAGCGTTTGCGAAATCGATGGTTATGGCGAACGGGCCATTCGCACCGCCGACTGGACCTACCTCGAACCGACGGGACATGCCGACGACGAGCCGATTCGGGAAGCGATGCTGTTTGCAAGGCCGGAAGATCGCTGGGAGGCGAACGACGTTCGCTCCCAGTTCCCCGATGTCACGGCACAAATGCAGCAATTACTCGCAGATCGTAGCCCCGCTGCGGGTCGCGAAAGTGGCTGACAGAGCGCAATGAAAGGAATGGATGACTACCGTCCCGCGGGTGGTCGCTTCGTCGGTGGCCTCAGTGCGGGTCGTAGTGATGGACGCGGTGCTACGGGACGGCTCGCTACCGGGCGAGGCGCTGCGGGACGCGGGGCAGGCGGGCGGCTCGCTGGGCGTGGTGCAGCGGGGCGTGCTGGTGCGGCGGTTCGCGATGCGGGTGGGCGGCTCGTTAGGATTGGCCGCGTATCGACAATCGGCTTCTCGGTTGCGGGTGCGGGTGTCTCGTCTTCGGGCGCGCTCTGAGTTCCGGCAATGCGATTTCGCACGCGTTGGATCTTCTTGCCGCTTTCCTCGACGGCTTTCTTCAGCGCGTTCAATTCGAGCAAGCTCAGCCGACGCGACTTGCCTTTCGGCAAGCGATCGAGCCGCACCGGGCCGAGCGAAATTCGTTGCAACCGCATGACTTTGTGGCCGAGTTGCGCCAGCATTCGGCGGATTTCGCGGTTCTTACCTTCGCATAACACGATTCGTACCCACGTACTATCGCCCTGGCTGCGGACTTTTCGTGCCGCCTTCGCCTTAACTTTACCATCGCTCAGCCAGACGCCATCGAGCAACTTTTGCAAGTCCATAATCGAAGGCTGCCCCGCCACCAGCGCGAGGTACGTCTTCTCGATCTCGAACTTCGGGTGCATCAGTTGGAACGCGAGTTCGCCATCGTTCGTCATCAACAGCAAGCCTTCGCTCGCTTCGTCGAGCCGCCCGACGGTGTAGACACGCTGTTCGACGTGGGTAATTAAATCGAGCGCCAGCGGGCGGCCCGCTGGGTCGTGGTTCGTACACAGATAGCCGACCGGTTTGTTGACGACCCAGTACGTCGGTTTTTCCGAACGCACGTTGTTGTCGTCGACGGAGATTTTGTTTTTTTCGATATCGACTTTGATGCCGAGATCGCGAACGATGCGGCCATCAATCTTCACGCGACCCGCTGCGATGAGTTCATCGCAGTGTCTTCGCGAACCGATGCCCGCATGGGCGAGATATTTGTTGAGACGTTCCATCGATACATTGTACGAAGCCAATCATCAAACGTTCGTCGGTAACAGTGGACCGAGTTCCTCGAAGAGGTGATCGAGGATACCCGCGAGGGCACCTTGAGCTTTCGTGGAAGTCGATTGCAACAACCGGCACTTCTCGCGAAATGGTCGCAGTTTCCGTACGGCCGCGCGTGAAGTCAGGCAGTCGAGCAAGTTAGGCACGATGTGCAACAATCGCCCGTGCATGATGATGAGCGGTGGTGCGAATAGGTTGGCCGTCATGGCCACGGCAATCGCGAGATAGTCGAGTACGGCTTCGATTTCGGAATGGAATGCCGACGGGTCGTCGGTCGCCAATCGGATCGCCTCGTCGATGGTGACCGTACGCCCGATTTTCAAGGAGACGCGACGAGCGAAGGTGGCATCTGTGGCGAGTGTCTCCAAGCAGCCACGATTCCCGCACCCGCAGATCGTGCCTTTCGGATCGACGGTGATGTGCCCCAACTCGCGGGGTAAACCGACGTGCCGCCCGAGTAACCGCCCGCCCGTTATCACCCCCAGCCCCAACCCGCCACCATAATCGATAATCGCCAGATCCTCGGCGAGGTGAGCGCGACGTTCGGCCAGGCACAGCGCGTCGTTTTCTTGAATCAGGATCGTGCTGAATCCGAGTCGGTCGCGCAAATCGTGGCTGGGATGTTGCTCGTCGGACTGGTGCAAGTTCGGTGAGAAGACGGCGCGTTCGCCACTCGGATCGATGACGCCCGGCAAGCTGAGACCTAAACCGAGCGTCTTCACGTTCGGGGTGCTAATCCACGGTCGTGCGTATTTCTCGATCTCGGCGAGTAGCCGTGCATACGTGTTCGGCGTCAGGAATTTCAGCGAACGTTCGTCGTAAATACTACCATCCAACCCACCGACGACCATCTCGCACCATTCGGGTTCGACCGAAACGCCGATGACCTGCACCGATTCCCGCGCGAGCCGCAGAATCTTTCCTGGCCGGCCCGGCCCGCTGATTTCTGCATCGGTTTCCTCGATGTATCCCGCATTTAAGACTTGCGTGACGGCCGACGAAACCGTCGTCGGGCTGATACCCGTGAGGCGTGCGATGTCTGCTCGCGAAATCGGCCCTTGGCTCTTGAGTGCTTCGACGATGGCACGCTGCGTCATCCGGCCCAAAAGCTGCGGTCGCAGATTCGATGTGATGGCGTTTTTCATGGACTATTCGATCCCGTCTATGGCCATCAGTACCAAGGTTTCCGCGAACGCGCGGATCGTTTTGTCGGCATCGTCGATGCTGTGCGTCGCACTCGTCAGCCCCGCGTAGCCCCAGAAATCGACTCCGTTCAGGAGCATCCCCTGGCGGACGGCATGCATGTGTTTCGTGTTCTTCGGCCCGTCGAGGACGTTGACATCGCCGTTCAGTGGTACGTAACCGTCGTTGTCCGTCGTGGCCACATTCGCACGTGGCCCGAAGTAATTCGGCACGACGCGGATCATCGAAAAATCGCCGTACGCGATCCACGAACTGTCGTGTGAGGCGAAAAGGTCGTTCAATCCATTACGCAAGTATCGGGCCGTCGCGTTTGCTTTCGCAGACGGTTCGCCCGTTGCGATTTGTTGCAGCGTCGCGATGCCCGCCGATGCGGAGAGCGGATTCGCATTGTAGGTTCCGGGGTGTTTCATCTTCGGCTTGCCCGCGCGGGGTTCAATGAACGCGAGGATGTCCGCACGACCCACTAAGCAGCCACCTGGCAGGCCGCCCGCGAGAATTTTGGCGAGCGTCGTGAGGTCCGGCGTTACACCGTAAATTTGCTGTGCCCCACCCGGAGCAACGCGAAATCCGGTAATGACTTCGTCGAAAATCAGTAGCACATCGTACTTCGTGCAAAGGGCGCGTAACCCGTGCAGGAACTCGCCGCGAATCGGCACTGCACCCCAGTGGCCGCCCGTTGGTTCGAGAATTACCGCGCCGATGTCCCGGTTCGATTTCAACGCCGCTTCGACACGGTTGAGGTCGTTAGGCGGGATTGCGACGCAACAATCGGCCACGCCCGCTGGCACGCCCGGCACAGAGGTCGATTCGTACGGCGGATCGGAAGAGATGGTGACATAGTCGTGCCAGCCGTGAAAGTGACCCTGGAATTTCAGGAATTTCGAGCGTCCGGTAAACAGTCTTGCCAATCGCAGTGCCATCATCGTCGCTTCGGTGCCGCTCCCCGTGAAGCGAACCCGCTCCGCCGACGGGATGAGTTTCTTCACCCAAGTGGCCCACTCGATTTCCAGATCGTGGCACGCGCCGGGATGCGTGCCTTTGCTCATCTGCTCTTGCACCGCCGCAACGACAGCATCGGACGAATGACCGAGCAAGTGCGAGCCATGCCCGACGAAATAATCGATCAGTTCGTGCCCGTCGACGTCCCACTTCTTCGAACCTTTCGCCCGGTTAATGTAAACGGGAAACGGCTCCATCATCCGGGCATCGTGCGTGACGCCGGTCGGGAAGAGAGTCTTCGCGATCTCGAAGCGTTGACGCGACCCATCGAAAGCATCCGCGTATCGCTCGACCAATGACATAAAGATTTCGCTCATAGTTTGAAGGTGATGTCAGTATCTTAATCGCTTGAGGTTCGCATGGGTAGCGGACATGCCCGATTCATCGGATTTCCTTTATCATCGCAGGTCGCGTAATGATATCGTCTTCGCAAACTCCAAAAGTCAAAGTCGATGGTCCGGTTGCCGAATCGGCAGCTTTCACGCACACCGTGAAGCAAAATCTGCTCAGTGGGTCGTCGACCGAAATCACTCAGATCGGCCCCGGTTGCGTCCCGAAGCACCTCGAAAATTATCAGTTCTGGCAGCCAGGGCGACAGGTCGACGACTTCGTGTTGTTGTCCAAACTCGGCCAGGGCGGGCTGGGTACGGTCTTTCTTGCGAAACAAATTTCGCTCGACCGTCAGGTGGCACTCAAGGTTTCTGACGCGACTCTGGCAGGCGCAACCGAAGGGCTGGCGCTCGCAAACCTCGAACACGATAACATCGTGAAGGTGTACTCGGGCTTCTCCGAACTCACGAGCAAAAAGCACTGCCTGTGCTTGCAGTATGTGCCCGGCACGACGCTCGGCAACGCGATTGCACACCTTCACGCCAAGGATCGCAAACCGGCAACGGGAAATGATTTTCTTGCGGCGATCGACGCACTCGCGAGTGGCGAAAGTCGCTTCGACCCGGCTTCGCTTCGCGACCGTGCCGCGCTCGAAGGCGATGACTTCGTTCAGGCCGTGTGTCGCATCGGCGAGCAACTCGCGGGCGCACTTGCGTTCGCGCACGGGCGAGGCGTGTTGCACTGCGATGTGAAACCGGGGAACATCCTGATCACGCCGTATGGCCGCCCGATGCTCGTCGATTTTAACGTGTCCGTTTCGTGCGGCGCATCGGTCACCGGTGGCACGCCGAAGTACATGTCGCCGGAACAGATGGCCTCCGCGTGCGGAATGCCCGACGCTATCGCTGTCGATGAACGCAGCGACCTCTATTCGCTCGGAATCGTGCTGTTCGAGCTTGCAACAGGTGTACTACCGAGCGCGGAAACCCGTAAG
>JAYSYI010000071.1:0-7375 GCA_043727665.1 Limnoglobus sp.
TGCCATGCGCGATGCGTACGGCGCGGGGCATCGCGGGGCGTGTTACCTCGTCGGGCGCAAACTGATCGAAGCTGGGGTGCGGTTCGTCACCGTCGATACGCGCTGGCCGATGTTGAAGGATACGCCGAACGGCGGCAACCTGAACTGGGACCACCACGACCACATTTACGCCAACACAACGTGCGAATTACCGGGGTCAACCGGAGCCGGAGCGGGGCGGTATGGCATCGGCCACTGGGTGATGATGGGCAGCGTCGACCGTGCGTTTTCGGCACTGATTACGGATCTCGACCAGCGCGGGTTACTCGCGGAGACACTCGTTTGCTTCGTCAGCGAATTTGGACGAACCCCGAAGATCAACAAGGCGAGTGGCCGCGACCACTGGACGCACGCCTATTCGATCGTGTTTGCGGGGGCGGGTGTGCGCGGCGGGCAGATCATCGGCAAGACCGACCGCGAAGGCGGCTACGTTCTCGATCACCCGTACACGCCGGAAGATTACGCCACGACGATTTACGAGAAACTCGGCATCGACCGCAGTCAGCCAATCTACACACCAAGTAATCGCCCCGTATACTTCGGCCATGCGGGCGAACCGATTTCGGGCGTGATGTAGACTTGAATGGATTTTCGTGCCGCAGAAAATTCTCTCATGTTTTGGGCGGTGCGCGACGATACAATCCCGAGATATGAGTCTGCACGTTCGCGGTTTCCATGGGGCACGATCATGACATTCCTCACGCGGTGCTTGTTGACGTCGGCGGCCAGTGTGGTTCTCGCATCGGCAGGCTACGCCCAAACCGGGACCACAACGGGAACCACGACCGGCACTACGGGCACAGGAACCGGGACCAGCAGTAACATGAGCACCTCGACTGGTGGCACTCCAACGGTTCAACAAGATGCCATTCCCACGATCTCGCTGACGGGGCCAACGGGTTCCTCGCTAAGCGGGTCGAACATTCTGGGTACGTACTACGCGAACCCGCTGTATCAAGGGAACTCCCCGACCACGACCGTAGGGCCAGGCGGTTTCGGTGCGCCGACATTCGGCGCGAGCAGAACGGGTAGCACCACGGGCGGAAGCACCCGCACCTCGGGGATCAACACCGGAACCGCATCCAACACGGGGCGAACGAGCACGACAAGTCTGGCGGGAAATACCGGAACCACCGCAGGCCGTACGGGAACGACCGCAACCACAAG
Organism: Limnoglobus sp.; assembly: GCA_043727665.1. Lineage (GTDB taxonomy): Bacteria > Planctomycetota > Planctomycetia > Gemmatales > Gemmataceae > Limnoglobus. The sequence continues at coordinate 1,207 of JAYSYI010000071.1, forward strand.
TGCCACGAACCGTACGGGCACGAACCGCAGCACGAGCTTTAACTCCAATAGTAACTTCTCCGGTGGCGAAGTGATTCCGCTCCAGCGTGCGATTAGCTACACCGCCACGCTCCGCTTCGCTAGCCCCGCGATCGTGCCGGCCCAGATGCAAGCGGACTTGCAAACCGTCATCGGCCGATCGAGCATGATCGCGAACCCCGGTGCGATTACCATCAGCATGGAAGGCCCCATCGTCATCCTTCGCGGCAACGTGAAAGACGAAGACGAAGCCCGCACCGCCGAAGGAATGATTCGCCTCTCGCCCGGTGTGAAACAAGTTCGGAACGAACTGAAATTCCAGTAGAAATGCCAGTCGGAACGAACGCGAGAGCGGGTAAGTCTTCGGGCTTCCCCGCTCTCGCGTTTTTCGGCGCGTACAATGACACTTACTGAAACTAACCGATTCACTCGATCAGGATGCATCCGCAATGGGCGGCGTCAACCCTTATATTCGTCCCGTCGAAATCGAGAAGGCGACCCGCGTCTTCCAAATCACGTTCCGCAACGAGGAAACGGGCGTCGACACGGAAATCCGCGTCGATCCGGCGGACATCCCGTTCGGCGATCACGGTCTCGAAGGTAGCATTCTGGACATCGCCGAAGGCGCGGGCATCTCGATCAACCACAGTTGCGGTGGTGTGTGTGCCTGTTCGACTTGCCACGTATTCGTGTCGCAAGCACTTGAGACGTGTTCGAAGTCCACCGAAGATGAAGAAGACATGCTCGATGAAGCCCCCGGCGTCACGACGGAATCGCGACTCAGCTGCCAGTGCGTACCCAACGGCACCAAAGACCTACTCGTAATTATCCCACGCTGGAACCGCAACGAAGTAAAAGAAGGCCACGGGTGAGAACGCGAGTTTAACGTAGCCGAAGTCGTGAGACTTCGGTAAGCCGGATGTCGCTGCGTCAGATGTCTCACGACTTCCGCTACAAATGTGAATCTTTCACGGCGTGGCCTGTACGGCTAGTTCATCGTTCGCTGTCACGGGGTTCTCGATTCGTGGCCGCGAGCTGAGTTTTGCGAAACGTTTTCGTATCAGTTGCAATTCTGTTCCGCCGAACCAACCGAACGCGAGTAGAACGACGACGACGCCGAGCGAAGTCACGATGGCGATACTATCGTGGCGAAAGTAAACGGCGAGTGTCGCGCCGAGGGCGGCAATTCCACCGAGACCCGCCACCACAAATAACGCATATCGTACCGTCCAACCGGCGCGACGAAGCAGCACGTGGTGCAGGTGTTCGCGATCTGCGTGGGACATTCCACGACCGCTGAGCTTGCGTCGGACGATGGCCGCAAAGGTATCGAGGAACGGCAACACCAACAGCGCCGTTGGCGCGAGCAGCGCCGCCGCGTGGCTTTTCATCGACGCTTGAATCGCGATGCCGCCGATCATGAGGCCGATCAACATGCTCCCACTATCGCCGAGGTAAATGCTCGCAGGTGGAAGGTTATAGCGAAGAAATCCGACGAGTGCTCCAACGAGCGCCACCGCCACAATCACCGCTGCGGGTTGGCCTGTGAGAATGCCAATACATGCCAGCGCCGCACAGATAATTCCTCCGACCGTGCCAAGTAAACCATCCATGCCATCGAGCAGGTTCAACGAATTGACGGCAGCGAGAAACCAGAAATACGTGACGGGAATCGCGGCCCAGCCCAGATGCAAATTCGTACCGAAAACGGTCACTTCCACGATTTGCAAATGACCGAACACCACGAGGACCGTTATCGCAACGAGTTGCCCGAGCAACTTCTGCATCGGACGCAATACCACGCAATCATCGATGAGGCCGACGATCACGATGATCGTGCCCGCGATGCCGAGTGCTAACCATTGTGGAAGACGTTCGACGAACGAGAGGGCCACACGAGAATCGAGTGACAGAGCGATTGTCACCGAAACCATCATCGCGAAAAGAACTGCCAAACCGCCACCGACGGGGATTGCCATACGTTGTAGTTTCCGCACACCATCGGGTGAATCGACCAGCCCAAATCGCGGTGCCAAACGACGAACGAGATACGTCGCCAGAAGCGAAAGAATGAGTGCGATCGCAAATGTAACGACGATCGTCATGATGCGCTTCCCGATCGGAGAGGGAAACGAGTGAGGTCATAATTGTCTGGTGACTGTACCAGTATTGGTGGAGTGATGTGAAAAAATCCAATCGCGCGCGATGAAGTTTCGAAGTGGAGTACACGAATGTCCGAATCCGTGGCAAATGCATCGCGATTGCGTGCGTGGCAGGGCATTACGGTCGCCACGCTGTTCGTTGGCTATGCGGGATATTACGTCTGTCGTTCGGTGTTGCCGGTGGCTTCCAACGCGATGTTGAACGACCCGGAATTGGGCTTTAACGAAGTGGCTTACGGTCGCCTCATCGCGATGGGCACGTATGCGTATGCCATTGGCAAGCTCGTCAACGGCGTGGCCACCGAGTATCTCGGCGGACGGCGGATGTTCTTGCTCGGTATGGTTCTCTCGGCGGTCTGCATCGCCGCGTTCGGCATCGTCGGCAGTGCGAGCCTGTTCCCGATTCTTTGGAGTGCGAACCGATTCGTGCAATCGATGGGCTGGGTGAGTATGGTGCAAATCGTCTCGCGCTGGTTCGACCCTGCAAAGCTCGCCACAATTATGGGTATTGTCTCGCTGAGTTACCTGTTCGGGGATGCGCTCGGCCGCTTGTATCTCGGTATATTCGCGAAAGCCGGTGCCACATGGCCCCAACTCTTCGGCATCGCCGCTGTCACGTTAATTGCCGTCGCCATTGTCAGTGTGTTCACGTTGAAAAGTAGTCCCATCGCGATTGGTGCCACTGAAGCATCGCCACCGTCGCACAACGTACATGGTGCCGACGATGGCCGCAGTACCTTCTCGCTTTTCGCGCTACTCGGCCCGCTCGTAGGCAGCCCGTTGTTCTTGCTCGTTTGCCTCATGAATGCAGGACTCACCTCGATTCGCGAGACGTTTAACTTCTGGACGCCGCGCTACTTGGAGAAAGGCGTGGGCCTCGACCCGGACATTTGTGGCTTGATCAGCTTTCTGTTTCCATTCGTCGGGGCCACCGCGTCGCTGTTGGCCGGTTGGGGCGCGGATCGGTTACGCGGGCATTTCGGCAAAATCATCGTGACTTTGGTGCTCCTGGCAATGCTCGCGCTGTTCGCCATGGCAAACGTCGATTTGCACAATCGTGGCATACTCGCACTGACGTTGATTAGCGCCGTGGCGTTGTTCGTTATGGGGCCATGTACGTATTGCTCGGGCGTGTTGGCGATGAACCTCGGCGGACGACGCGCCGCCGCCGCCTCGGCAGGGATCATCGACGCGGTCGGTTACTTGTGCGGCGCAATCGTCTCGGGAGAAATCGCCGGGCCGCTCGTCAAACAGCACGGTTTCGCGCCGCTGTTGCAACTGCTCGCGTGGCTCGCCGTAGCGACGTTCGTTGTGGCGATTGCATACTGGCGGCTCGAGGAACGGCGATTCCGCCAGAAAATGTAAGATGACCACACGACTCACACACCCACCACGGATATTCGAATTATGAGCCGCGAATCGGATCTATCTCGCGTTCTCGAATGTGGCATCGTTGCCGTCGTTCGCTTTTGGGACCCGGCCCCGCTCGTCGATGTGATGCGGGCGCTCGCCGATGGTGGCGTCACCGTGGCGGAAATCACGTTCACGGTGCCGAATGCAATCGATGTCATTCGCGAAGCCAAACGCCTGTTAGGGGATCGCGTGTTGCTCGGTGCGGGTACGGTGTTGGATACCGAGACCGCACGTGCGGCGATCCTTGCGGGTGCGGAGTTCATCGTATCGCCGGCGGTGAATCTCGATGTGATTCGCATGTGCCGCCGTTACGACAAGCTCGTGATGCCGGGCGCGTTTACGCCGACGGAAGTGCTGAGCGCGTGGGAAACCGGTGCGGACATCGTGAAAGTCTTCCCCGCCGACGTTTTAGGGCCTGCGTTCTTCAAGGCATTACGCGGGCCGCTACCGCAAGTGAAACTGATGCCCACCGGTGGCGTCAATCTCCAGACCGCAAGCGAGTTCCTTGCCGCCGGCGCGTGTTGCCTCGGCATCGGCGGGCAACTCGTCGATCCGAAAGCGATCGCAACAAAAGACTTCACCGCAATCCGCACAATGGCCGAACGCTACACCGCCACCGTGAAAGCATTCCGCAATCGTGTCCCCTTCAACGTTTAGCCGCGCCGCGTAGGCTCTGCGCAGCGAAGCGCGGGGCGTGAACTCTCGGGACAGCGTGTTATCATCCGAGACACACTGCCCGCGCTTCGCTCCGAAGACTACGCGGCGCGGCTAAACGGGGAAGGAATTGGCTAAAGTCGATGTGTTTAACGCTACTGGCTATTTTTTAGAAATATGTCTCACGGGATTAGCGACAGGAGTGCGGCACAATGAGACGACGTACCTTTCGTCGAGTCCTAATCGGTTGCGCCGCGATGGCCGTACTTCCATGCGGATTCCTCGGGTTTTGGATAGCGGCGGCAGGAGGTAGTGACAAAGGCTCGCCGACGCTTGCTGCTGAGTGGCGGAACGACTTGGCCCAGTACTCCGAGCCGGACGCCGCCCACTCGGCTGCCCCCGAGATCATCGTAGTGCGGTGCCGAAATGGCGAGTGGGCATTCGGTCGATCCAAAAGCAGTCATGGAATGTGGTTGCGGGGCGGCGGCACATTGGTTGTCCGGGACAGTGTCGGAAGGACTCGCGCGTTCTTCGGTCACGTGTGCGGAGGGTATGAATTGGGTGCTCGTGGGTCCGAGCCGTTAAGTCTTGATGCGTACTACGAGGGAATGGCCGAATCAGGGTTCGTGGAACATACCTTGCCGTAATAGTTCGCCTGAATTCACCGCAACTTCACCACGCCGGAGGGTTGCCGGCGGCCGAGGTGGCACTCGTACTGCTTGCGGCCCACCCAGTAGGGCACCGCGAAACGATGCTCCTCGGACCAACCGGCTGCGCCGGTTGGGGTGCCACAAAAGCGGTAGTCGGCTTCGCCCGTAAAGGGCGTGATTTCGACGCGGTTCAGCGGGTGGCCTTCGAGGTCGAATAGGCCGACAGTGGCATCGGAACGCCCGCGGTGCAAGAGATGCCAGCGGAAGTGAATGCCTTCTTCGACGTTCAAATCTTGCATCGGCATCGTGCCAGAGCACCAGGCGATCTTCGTGCCTGGCGGTGCGGTGGCTTCCACATATTCGACGGCATCCCAGAGCATTCGGGCACGGGCGGCGAATTTCTCCTGGCGTCCAACGTTCGCAATCGTCAACAGCGTGACGCCGAACCAAACGGCGGCCCACGCGACTTTCTTCGGAACGCTCGCGGGCACGGCGATCAGGGACGTGAGTAGCAAGCCAATCAGCAAATCCAGCCCCCAAACGCCGGGCATCGCGTAACGGCCGGACATCATCGACATCGGCAAATAGACCACGATCCCCGCGAGAAGTAACAGCGTGGCGGTGACGATCGCGGCACGATGCGTTGCCCAGATACTGCTCGTGGCGATGATTTTCCGTCGCGAATAGATCACGACGCCGAGCGCGAGCGCGAAGCCGACACCGAGGAAGTCGAGGCCGATCGCGCCTTTCCACGTGTTAACGATTCGCCCGAACTGCGCGACCGAAGGAGCGTGCGTTTCGTACTGCCCGGCGTGCCAGTGAAGTTTGAAATAGACGTAATGTGCCATCGGGATTGCGAGCGTCAACGCCATCAGCAGCGAACGAACGCGGTTGCGATGCCACGCTTCGCGCAGTGTCAGGCCATCGGTCCAAAGACGCAGTGCCATCTGTGCGGGGATAAGTGCGGTGTAGGTATTTTTGCAGCCGAGTGCGGCCATCACGCACAGTATCGAAACGACATCCCACCCGAGTGGCCGCGTCGAGCGTGCCGCCTTGCGCGCCGCGATTAACCCGAACAATGCGTACGGCATCGCCACGCCTTCCGCGAGCGTCAGGCTCGTCCAGATTTCGTTGCGGTACGGGTTCCACATCGCGCACGCCCCGGCGATCAGTGCGGCTACGGGGTGAATCCGCAGTTCGCGAAACAGCCAAAGCAACATCCCCGCCGACAGCCCGCACCAAAAGAAGCGGATGAGTCGCCACGGCAACGCT
>JAYSYI010000072.1:0-7367 GCA_043727665.1 Limnoglobus sp.
TCATGTTAGTCGGAGTTGGTCCACAAGTGTGTCGAATAGCCTCTCATAATTGATCGCCAGGCGAGCGTTGTCGTTTAACGCATAACACCTCGCCATAAAGCAGTATTGATGCCAATATTCCGGTCACAAGTTTGGCCGTTTGCTGTATCGATGGGTACGACACTCCAAAAGGTGACCCATCATGAGCGAAAACCGTTGCCCCGAATGTGGCTGCGAACTGTCTGGTGCGGCGTTACCAGGATTGTGCCCGCAATGCTTGTTGAAGGTAGCGCTGGAGCAGGAATCGCAAATCCCTACCAACTCGAAATCGAGCGATAATGGCTTCGTTCCGCCCACCGTCGAAGAACTGGCGAACGTCATTCCGCAGATCGAAATTCTCGAACTCCTCGCCAAGGGCGGCATGGGTGCGGTCTACAAAGGGCGGCAAAAATCGCTAGACCGGCTCGTTGCCGTCAAGATTCTGCCACCGGACAACCACGATGCCGCGTTCGCCGAACGTTTCACCCGCGAAGCTCGTGCGCTCGCCAAACTCAACCACCCAAACATCGTCGCGATCCACGATTTCGGTAACGCAAACGGCCTGTATTACTTCGTGATGGAATACGTCGAAGGAGCCAATCTGCGGCACTTGTTGAAAGAGAAAGCGTTCGCAGCGAAGGACGCGCTCGCCATCGTGCCGCAACTTTGCGATGCGCTGCAATTCGCGCACGACGAAGGCATCGTCCATCGCGACATCAAGCCCGAGAACATCCTGATTGACAAGAAAGGTCGCGTCAAAATCGCCGACTTCGGCCTCGCGAAACTCCTCGGTCACGAGCATATCGATGACAACCTGACCGTCACGCACCAAGTCATGGGCACGATCAAATATATGGCCCCGGAGCAGATGGAAGGCGCGAAAGACATCGACCACCGCGCCGATATTTACTCGCTCGGCGTCGTGTTTTACGAACTGCTGACCGGCGAGTTGCCACTCGGCCGGTTCGCGCCGCCATCGAAGAAAGTGCAGATCGATGTCCGCCTCGACGAGATCGTTTTACGCGCCTTGGAGAAGGAGCCAAACCTGCGGTATCAGCACGCGGAGGATGTGAAAACCGAGGTCGAATCGGTCGTGCGGACGCCGTATCAATCGCTGCCACCGCCCGCGAACCTGCCACCCGCAACGATCCCGTTTTTCTGGGATCGCGACGAAATCGACCGCCCGTTCGCACGCTGGGTAACCTTCCCGCTCATTGGCTTCTTCGTGTTCGGTTTCCTCGTCGCCATCGCTGCATCGGTAACCACGCGACGCTCGTACTCCGCCGAAATGTTGGCGTTCATTTTCGCGTTTGTGCTGTTCATCATTTGGTACGCACGTCGCGGTTTCGGGATTGTCGACGCGCCGACGGCCGGGACGTGGACGATGGAGCAAATTGCTGCGCATTGTCAGCGGTGTGCAAAGATTCTGAAGTACACTGCGATCGCGATGGCGGTGGGCTGGATCGCAATGGTGAAGGTCGACGATCTCGTCGGCTTCACTGCACTCTGGGCGTTCGGTGCGGCAAGCCTCCTATACCTCGGGTCGCGCCGCCTCGCCCGAAGCCGCCACCCCGGAGAACTGGCGATCATCGCGGCGATGGTGCCATTTTCGCCAGCCATTGTATTCGGGCTACCGATCGGCCTGTATCTGCTGCGAACGCTCGCTCGCCCAGAAGTGAAAGCGTATTTGGCGGAAAATGGGGACGGGAAATAGTGGCATCGGCGGTTGCGAAAAAGTGCTTTACGAGATGGAAATCGCTGCGTCTTCTAATTGCTCGCGGGTGAGATGTTCGACGACCGCACGGGGGTACGTTGTCTCGAAGCCGTGGCCGGTGCGTTGCCATTCTTCGAGCGTCACCGGAGCCACCGTGCAGGCGTCGGACGGTTCGTAGCTGCTGAGGCGACGCTGGAGCTTGTCGATGCCGAAACCGAGCGGTTTGACGACGAACGGGAAGAAGCGATAGTCGGTGAGTTGGCCCGTACTCGGGCTGGTCGCGAACAAACCGACACCGGCGGCAATCAAACGGGGCGATACCTGGTATTCGTGCGGTTCGAGGTCGAGTTCTTCCTTCAGTTCGCGCTCCAACGCCTGTTCGGGCGACTCACCTTTTTCGATCATTCCGCCTGGCAAACGCGGCGATTCATCGTCCGGACTCAGCGTGAACAGCACCGCATCGACTTCGCCATTTACCGAACGCAACGGGATGATCGCATGGGCAATCCGCCGCACACGATGTGCCTCGGAGCGCGCGGGTAACGAAGCCATTTGAGACAGCCTTTCGAAATCGCATCATTCGCAACCGAGAGTATTCAGTCATTATACGACACACAACCTAAAAGCTGCGTGCCAACGTGGCGAAGTAGTTGAGGTCGTTGCGTTTGAAGCCAGGGCCAGGGTCGCTGTCGTAACGGCTTTGCATCCCGAGGCGAATCGCGGTGCCCGTCACCGGATCGACGATGATTTCGTAAGCGGCGCGTGCACGAACGCGGAACTGGGCGAAATTGTCGATCCGCGGATAGTAATCGAGCGTGGATACGATCGACTGGCGATCCGAGAACTTGTGTTTCAGGTCGTATCCGAAGACCATTTCCGGCACCCAACGGTCGGCTGGGCCGCCAATTTCACGAACCGCACCCGCACCCGCCCGCAGTTTGAACAGAGTAATATCGTCGTTGACCACGATGTAACCCGCACCCGCGTAGATGCCGATGCGGAACCGGTACGAACGCAGTTCGTCGTATTCGATGTTCGTCGAACCGAACAACGTCCATGGGCTGCCTGCGAACAGGATTTCATCGCGGGCGTTCAGGATTGCGACATTTTGGATCGTCTTATTCTGTTGGTTGCCGAGCGTGTACAGGAAATCGGTGTGGAACAGGTTGCGTTCGACGTTGCGATCCGCATTCAAGCCGAGGCGAAGGTTGAATAGATCGGTGTTACCGCTCGCACCGTTCAACCCGGCTTCGACGCTGCCCTTCCAGATTTTTTTGGCCGGCTTAACCTCTTCGGGAAACAAATCGCCACCGAGAACAGGCAACGGGGCAGCCGGGGCGGAGAAAATGGCATCGCTTTTGAACGCCTGATTCGGGGCGGCACCGAACACACCTGCGCCCCCTGCCGGCGGAGGAAGCTGGGCCTGGACGGGCAAACCGAACCAAAACAGACCGGCCAACAGCATAAAGCGAGGGCGGCGTACCATCGGAATTTCCCAAAAAAGAGTCTTTCGAGCAAAAAAACAAAAAAAGCAAAAAATTGCTCAAGTACGGGATGCGTATTGCCGGGTCGTTGCCGAAACGCAAGAGCAAACCACATCTGGTTTCGGTTCAGACACACTGGCTAAGTTTTGTCCAATGTCTGTAAAAACTGCAATTCGCCATGCCGAACAACGACTTGCGCGAAATACTTCGAGTGACGCGGAAATAAATGTGAGGGATTTCTAACGAACGAATTCTGTCGACTGTCGCAATTCTCTAACTGCTTTAACGACCGAAACTTGAGCGAAAATTGTCACCATGGAAGAAAATTCCGAATTATCGCTTGACTTAGTATGGTAGACAAGAATATCCTTTCTGTAGAGATGTCACGGATTGGCAAGATACACTTTCTGATTTTTGACACAAATCTCATCGAATGATGACCCGCAGCTAACTGGCACGAAGTTTGCAAAGGTTTTCCCTGCCGAAGCGAAAAAGTATCCGGAAGCTAGTAGAAGCCCCGGCTTAAACTAAATCTGAAAAACTGCGTGCTACTGATATTGCGCCAGTCGTTCAGTCGCGATAAACTTCGTCGCAGCAAGGTTCGCCCTTCGGAACCAGACATACAAGTGCGAACTATCCCGTATTCGGTCGTTCCGAAAACGCTGAGCGTTCCGCAAAAGTTTCTTTAGACAGATGCACTACAAGGAGGTTCCGTCATGCTCGTTCTCACCCGTAAAGTTGGCGAAAAACTCGTCATCGGTAACTCGATTCGCATCAGCGTGGTGTCGATCGGCCCCGGTCGCGTCAAGCTCGGGATCGAAGCCCCTGCCGATGTCACCATTGACCGCGAAGAAATACATGAACGCAAGCAGTTCGAAGAGACTGGCGTGACCGCCACTGTCACGGCTGCACCCGCATTGCACAACCGCATCGCCGATCAACTGCCACAAACGGTGATCGACCTGCCAATGGGCAAGTCCAATTTCCGCACGAAGCCACGCTAAACTGGTAATAGTCGGAAGTCGAACGACGCAAAACCCCGCACAAGCTAGCAACATATTGCGGCCGACGCGGGGTTTCCGTTTTTTGTGACATTGCTCTAGCCAGGACGCAGCGACCGGGTTATGCGGCGAGAACTATCGGAAGAAACTTCGACTTTACGCACCCGACCCAGGCAGGGAGTTGCCAATGACGGTACGACATCGGTTTCGCGCACGCTTGCTGATCGGCGCACTTGCAGGGGGGGTCGTGGCAACGGCCGTAGCGCAGCCGCCGCTATTGCCCTTACCGCCGATTCCCGCACCCACATCCGCGCCGGCGATCCCGGAGATTATCCCTGTTTCGGCAGTCAGCCCCGCGATTCCGCAAGTGCCTGCCATACCGTCGATACCGGCACCCGTTGCCGTCGCCGTCGCACCCGCGATACCAGCGCCTGTTGCCGTGTCTCCAGTGTTGCCGACACCTCCGGCCATACCGGCGTTGCCCCCCGTGATTATCGCAGCACCGGCCGTACCCGCATTCCCATCGGTCCCCGCACCGGCGAAACCGGTGGCGTTGCCGATGCTCGAAGTGAGCGATCTACCGCCGCTCGTGTTACCCGACCCGAAGCCGCAATTGAAGTTGCCCGCGCCCGCGCCAATGCCGATTGCTGCGGCACCCGCCCCGCTCGTGTTGCCGCCATCGACAGGGCAAGTCGATGTGCCATCGAAGGTTCCGGTGATCGTTCTTTCGCAACCGAAGCCGGCACTCGAAACGCCGAAATTGGTCGCGCCCGTGATCGTCGCGAAACCGTTCGTCAAAGTCGAGCCAGTTGCGGAAGTCCCCGTCGCACCGAAAGCGATTCCGGTAACGAAAGTCGAGCCAGAACCCGAAGCGCCCGTCGTGGCCAAAGTGCCGACGATGCCGCCCGCTACGCTACCTGTCGCTCCGATGACCGAGGCGAAGGCGTCGATTCTCGAAGCGAAAATGAGCGTCAACCCCGTCGATGCGCTGGCATCGTTCCAGATGTCGCTGACCGAAATGAAAGTGGCATACGCGAAGGTGTTCGACTACTCGGGCCACTTCGTACGGCAAGAACGCGTTCGCGGTAAACTGATGCCCGAACAGACGGCCGAGCTTCGCGTGAAGACGAAACCGCGCAGCATCGCGCTGAAATTCATCGGGCCGAACGAACTCCTCGGCCACGAGTTGGTTTACGTCACCGGTCGTCATGCGGAGATGATTCGCGTGCGCCCGGCGGGGAATTTCGAAGCGAAAGCGTTCCAAACGGTGAACGCCACCGACCCACGAGCCATGGTCGACACGCGGCACCCCATCACCGAAATCGGTATTGGGGCGGCCATCGATCACCTCGAAAAAATGACCACGATCGAACGGCGATTACGCAACCCGATGTCGGTATCGATGGCCGATTTCAACTTTGTGAAGCGACCGGTGATCCGCTTTGAAATCTTCACCGAACGCCCCCACGCCCTGCGTTACGCCTACCGTACGATCGTGTACGTGGATAAGGAAACGAAGTTGCCCGTACGCATCGAAGCGTACGATCAGCCTACCGTGAACGGAGCCACCGGCGGCGAACTGCTCGAAGCCCACAGCTTCGTGAATCTCAAGTTCAACCAAGGCATCGGCGAAGTGCCGTTCGAGAAGTAACGTCAAAACGATCCACCGGGACAGCCCGGTGGACTACCGCCCTTCGCCGCTATTTAGCGGCTTTTGATTCGTAACGCAATTGCCGTTGAATTTGACCCACGAACCGCTCCGAGAGTTCGGGGTACCGTTGCTCGATGGCCTCCGCGGCCGCAGTATGGGACGGGAAGACTAACCCAGATTTCCTCGCGTGATCGACAATCGCCTGACACCTCTCTTCGTCATCGTCCATTCGGACCAATACGGAACCACGGATCACATTTCCGCTCAGCGAGAGGTCGAACAGGGGAACGGTTGGATCCCATGCCACAATGAGGCCGTCGATGACCATGAATATGTGCTGTTGCTCGTCTTCCGAAGCGAACTTGAGCCTCTTGTTGTCCGAACTCATAGCGATACCCCCAAGAGACGTGAAGTTGCGGTTGACGGTGGTTTCAGGTCATCCCGGTATTGGTTTTTATCCCAACGGGATTTCAGCGATTAGCCCTGGGTCGCGGCTTCCGCGCACCCAGGGAACACCCCAAATTGCCCCGACCCCGAACGGGGTCGTAGCTGCCCACTCCGGCGTGCGGAGTGCAATTTGAGATAGCCGATTTGTTCGTAAATATCCTTGCGAACGATGCGATGTTGCCGCTACGACCCCATTCGGGGTCGATGGAAATTGGCTGCTGCCCCAGGTGCGCGAAACGCGACCTGGGGCTAATGGCTGAAATCCCTCCGGGATAAAGACAAAACATGACCCACTGGCATTATGTCGCGAAAATGGGCTGTGTTGCCGTAGCAGAAACGGGAACACGAATGTCGAGGGTAGTTGGCAGAAAGGCCGGCTTCACATCATTTGGGGACAGCCCGGTGGATTCACTTCAGCCACACGTCGGCGAACTCCAGAAACACTTGCCAATCCGGGGTTGTCATCGCGTGCTTTCCGGTGCGGATGAAGTACCCCAGTCGGCTCTTTGTGAGTGTGCCGGGCGGCGGCATTTCGGTTGCGGTTAGCCCATCGACACCGAGCAATTTGTAAACCGGCGTCGCGCGCTTCAGCATGTCGAACTGCCCGCTCGGGTTCGCCCATTCGTCTTCGGTGGCATTTGTGAACAGCACCGGTCGCGGTGCGCAGATGGCGGCGAGGCAATGCTGGTCGAACGGCAGTTTATCGAGCGCGTCGTTGAAGGCTTTGAAGTTGCCACAAAACCAGTGTGGGAACGAGGTGTTGATCCGCTTGACCGTCTCGGCTTTTGGGTCGGCGTGGCGGCTCGGCCCGGTGCCACCGCAACCGGCTTGGTGCGGAATCGCGAGCGCAATGCGGTCGTCGAGTGCCGCTGCCAGCAGCACGGTTTTCCCCAATCGCGAATGCCCCACCGCCGCGATTCGCTTGCCGTCGATCTCTGGCACGGTCGTCAAATAATCGACGCAGCGATGCACGCCCCACGCCCAACTCATGATCGTTGCCGTCTCGTCGCCCGCCGGTTCGGTCTTCGGCAATGTGCCGCGAAAGCCTTCGG
>JAYSYI010000073.1:0-7361 GCA_043727665.1 Limnoglobus sp.
CCGTCGCCGAGGCCGCTGCCGTAGACCATCATCGTGTTATCGAGCAGCGTTGTGCCGTTCGCTTCCTTGACGCCCTTCATCTTGCCGATGAGGTACGCGAGCATTTCGACGTGCAAGGTGTTGATCTTCTGAATCTTCGCGAGCTTTTCCGGTTGGCTGCCGTGGTGCGAAAGGTCGTGGTGACCATCGGGTACGCCGATCGTCTTGTACGGCCGGTTGCTGCCGTCGTTCGCGAATGGCAGTGTGATGACTCGCGTCAGATCGGTCTGAAACGCGAGTACCATCAAGTCGCACATCAGTTGTGCGTGGTCCTTAAACTCGCCGGGGACACCCGTTGGCGGAGTCATGTTCGGCTTCGCAACCGGCGTGCGGCTCGCGTTTGCCTTTCGCACCTTGGCAATGCGGTCTTCGACTTCGCGTACTGCCGTTAGATATTCGTCGAGCTTGCGTTGATCGCCCTGCCCGAGCGACTTCGTCAGCGACTTCGCATCGTCCATCACAAAGTCGAGTACGCTCTTGCTGTACAGCTCTTTCTTCGCGCGAGTCGCAGCCAGTTCCTTCGGGTCGTTGCCACTGAACAGGCGGTCGAAGACTTGTTTCGGGTCGACTTCCTTCGCGTTCGGCGTCGTTTCGGAGCGCCACGACAAGTTCGCGGAGTACGCACAACTGTAACCGGAATCGCAGTTGCCCGCCTGGCCACCGCGTTCGATGCCGAGTTCGATCGACGGGAATCGCGTTTGATCGCCGATCGTGTTCGCGATGTGCTGATCGGCCGACATTCCCGCACGAATGTCCGCACCGTGCGTCTTGCGCGGTTGGCAACCGGTGAGGAAGCTGGACATGGCGCGGGCGTGGTCGCCGGGGCCATCGCCGTTCGCACGGCCTTTGTCGAGCGTCATGTTCGAGAGGACGTTGACGTATTCTTTGTGCGGTTCGAGTGATGCGAGTATCTCCGGCAACTTGCCGAGTTTCCCGGTCTCGCCCGGTGTCCATCCCGGTAAGTTCACGCCGTTGGGCACGTAAACGAATGCCGCACGACGGGGTGGAGCGATCACCGCGGGTGCTGCCGACGCCAGTGACTCCAGCCATGGCATCGCGATTGCCGTGCCGAGGCCACGCAGGATGGTGCGGCGTGTCAGATTGTTTTGCGTTGAGTTACTCATTGCGTTTGCCCCGTCGTTTCTGGAAGGCATCGGTTTCCAATATCGCGAGCACGAGTTGGGAGAATTGGTCGTTCCCCTTCGTCAGCTTTTTCGAGAGGTCGTTGACCGCACATTTATCTTGGTATTCTAACCCACGACCGAGCGCGTATGTCAGTAGTTTCTCGGATAGACAGTTGCGGAACGCTTCCGACTTACCGAGCAGAATTTTGCGTAGTTCGCTAGGGCCGCTGAACTTCGCCCCACCGGGGAGCACGCCAGAGGGATCGATTTTCTGCTTGTTATCGAGTTCGCGCCATCGGCCAATCGCGTCGAAATTCTCGAGGCCGAAGCCAAGTGGGTCCATTTTCGTATGGCACGTCGCACAGGCAGGGTTCGAGCGGTGCGATTCCATTTGCTGGCGGAGCGTACCCTTGAGTTCGCCAACGGGTGGCAATTCGGGAATGTCCGGCGCGGGTGGCGGCGGTGGCGTACCGAGAATGTTATCGAGAATCCACTTTCCGCGCTTCACCGGCGAGGTTCGCGTCGGGTTCGAGGTCACGAGCAAAATGCTCGCCTGCGTGATCACGCCACCGCGTTTGTTGTCGGTCAGTTTCACTTTTTGAAACGTGTCACCGCGGACGTTTGGCAGCGAGTAATGTTTCGCCAAACGCTCATTCGCGAAGGTGTAATCGGAGTCGAGGAACTCGAGTACGCTACGGTCTTCGCGGACGATGTAATCGAAGTAAAGTTCAGTCTCTTTGATGATCGCGTTTCGCAGCGGTTCGTCCCATGTCGGGAACAAACCCGTATCTGGCGACAGCGTGCGAATGTTCCG
Source organism: Limnoglobus sp. (assembly GCA_043727665.1). Taxonomy (GTDB): domain Bacteria; phylum Planctomycetota; class Planctomycetia; order Gemmatales; family Gemmataceae; genus Limnoglobus. The sequence goes on from JAYSYI010000073.1 coordinate 1,978, forward strand.
CAGCATCAGCCATTGGCCCGCGAAATTATCGACGAGGGCTTTGCTCTTCGGGTCTTTGAGCATCCGCTTAACTTGTGCTTCAAGCACGCCCGGTTTGCGTAACTCGCCCGAATCCGCAAGCTGGATCAGCGTATCGTCGGGCATCGTCGACCAGAGGAAATACGAGAGCCGTGTAGCAAACTCGTGGTCGCTGATCGTACGGACTTCCTCGGGTGCTTTCGGGTCGGCTTCGACGCGAAACAGGAAGTTTGGCGAAACGAGAATCGCCTTCAGTGGCAAACGGATCGCCTTCTCGAACGGATCGCCCTGCCCTTCGGCAATATCGTAGAGCTTGAGTAATCGCTGGACTTCGTCGGTTGTCACGGGGCGACGATAGGCACGCGTTGCGAACCTCGTGAGCACCGCTTGTGCGACGGTTCTGTTGTCGGCGATTGTCTTCGGAATCGTTTGCAAAATTCGCTTCGTCGATTCGGGGAGCGGTTTGCTCGCGCCACCGATCGGCCCTTCGATTTCGATCGCTTCGAGGTGGAAAATCCGCGACTTCTTATCGGCGGCCGGATTCGTGAACGCCACCGCAACGCGACGCTCGCCAGTGCTCACCTTCAACTTCACTTCGTAGGGCTTCGCCTTGGTTTTTTCGGTCGCATCGACGGTAAACGCCTTCGCTTCTTTGCCGTCAAGACGGATGGCAATTTTTGGCGATTCCTCACCGCTCGGCTCGCCCCACGCTTTGACTCGCAAAATGTACTCACCATCGGCGGAGAAGTTAAATTTCTCCAAAAACGCGGATCCTTCTTCGGTCAAGACGATCCGTACCACTTCGCGGCCCTGCGGCGATTTCTCGCGCAACTTGGCAGATCGTGGTGTCACTTGGATTGTCTGCGGGCGAAACGACTGATTCGACGATCGCACACCATCGAGCGACACAATTGCGGCATCCAGAACTTTCTCGGCGGCGGTGAGATACTTTTCGAGTAACACCGGCTGCATTGAAAGTACATCGCCGATGTTGTCGAAACCGTAACCAACATCGTCGGAAGGGAAGTCATCCGCGGGGCTAAAATCGACGCCGCAGAGGTCGCGGATCGTGTTGTTGTACTCCGCTCGATTGAGCCGTCGCAATGTTACGCGACCTGGATCTTTGGGCGATGTGCAATCGACCTTGATCATCGTGTTCTCGACCCAGCCGAGGAACGCGTCCTTCTCGTCTTTGCTCGGTTGCGGCTTCTTCTTCGGTGGCATCTCGCCAGACGTGACAACATTGACGATTGTCTCCCAAGTCATGCGATCTTTTTTCGCATGACTCTCATTGATATACGCATCGAGCGTGACGCTGCCCGCTTGTTTCGCGCTGTTATGGCAACCGTTGCAGTACGTTGCAAGGAACGGCTTGATTTTGCTATCGAAGGTAGTGTCAACCGGTTTCGCCGCTAATGCGACAGGCTTTGTTTCCGGCGTGCGTTGGGGATGTTGTGCAGGAGGCGAACTCGGACGATTCACTGCGCCGACAGTTGCACCGCAGGCGAATGCAGCCAGCATTACGGCACCGACACCGCAGATCGCGTGGCGTCGTGTCATTCAGTCTCCCGTCGAATCATTCGGTAATCGTCATTCGTACGAACCGCACTGTCGCGGCATCAGGCAGGTGGGAAATCAATTCCCATATACATTGTTTAGCTTGTATTTCGTCCAGTTTCAACACGAATTGTGCCACCTCATCCGATTTTCATCACTCGAACTACGAGTTTCATTGCGGTTTATTCTTTTGCAAAAGGTGCGTTTCCGATTCACTCAAAAGCAGGCCGACTTCAACTTGCGAACAATTCAGCACAAATTCTCCCAATTGCACTGGACGAATCGATTTTGCAGCCTGCGCTTTATTGAAATTCCATCTTCGTAATTGGATGTCGCCCGATGAAATCGACAACTTGTACGTTCCTGTCGCTGACTGAAGTCGAGCCGCGGATTGTGCCCGATGCGACCGCGACATTGCTCCCCGAAACCATCGGAACCACGGGCACAACGACGGCCACGACGCTGCAATACGTCGACGACCGCACACACCCCATCACGGCGGCGGCAGCCATCGTCGCGATCCCTCCCACAACGCTAGCGCCACCCACAGACACCGCACAGTCAGCCGTGGCGACAGAAGAAGTTCCAGCCGATGCTCGCATTGCCTTCGGGAACGACGCTGATGCGCTCGTTCACAAACCGCCCGAGGTTTGGCCCCGCGGCCAGCAACCCACCGTTGAACGTCTCGCGTGCCAGCCCCGGTTGCACCCGATGTTGCACCCTAGTAATTTCAATTTCTTCGCGCGTCGCACCGAACGCCACCGTGCCGCGAGCATCGAACGACCTCGGACCGAAATCGCGACTGCCATGCAACCCGACCTGCCCGCCGTGAAACTGATTCCGCACCGCAAACCGATCCTGAATTTCCACGTTCGTACCGATCGGAACCGGCGCATTTCGCTCGGCAGTCAGTATTTCCGTAATCGTCAGTTGTTCGGATAAGTTCCAGTGCCGATACCCGGCCAGACCTTCCCAACGCGAATCGGCAACCGAGGGCAAGCGACTGCGCACGTTGAACTCCGCCACCCACAAATCGCTCGTTTGTTCGACGGTCAGGTTGCCGTGCGACAAGCTGGGGAACGCCACCAACTCAGCAAATTCGCCGCCGATGTTCGGCACGTATATCGGTCGCGCAATCGTCGGAGATTGCTGACTGTCGGAGCGAACGCGCTCCGTCGTTTTGCTAAAAGTGGTGTAGCTCGCTTCGACGCCGAATTGCTCTTCGCTCGAAAGCCAGCTGCCGCCACGCAGTCGCAGGCCGTTCCGCTGCGATTCACTAAATCGACCAGGGCCGAGTAACTTCGCCGTGCCAGGCTGACCGAGGAAGCCGAATTGCGGTTTGTCTGCCGTCGTGGCGAGCAGTGGAATTCGCGATGCATCTTGCCACATCAATAAATACTGGGCATCGAAAAACTAGAGCGATTTTCGGTTCGGCTGTTCAGCCTCTTGAGTGAAGATCGCCGGATTCGAAACCAGCTTGAACGGCACGGCTACCGCAGCGGTTTGCACCGCGGGAATCGTCGCGATGATTATCGGTTCAAAAGAGGAAACATGCCGAGCCGCAGGGGAAATATCCGTAGCCAAACGCACGCGAAACAGCGGTTCGTCTCGTTCGACGAGAATCGGATCGCTGGCCGATAGTTCGAGAACGGCTGGTTCAGCGATTGCGACGGCACGCCATGCGACATCATTCGCAACGGCGGGAATGGCACACGAAATCCACATCGGCAGTGCAAGAACCGCCCGCTTCATCCGATGCGTCCCAATGGCCACTCGAGACGATCTCACGTCATCTCGTGATATTATCGGACAATAGGCAGCGCAAACCGCAAACTTTCCGCAACCGATACGACCGTTTTACTCAGAATCGTATTATCGCTTCTTGCCGCCGCCGAGGATCACGTCGAAAATCCCGCGTGTGATGACTCGCCCGACCGATGTCGCCACCGTGCGGACCGCACTCTTGCAGAAGGTGATAAAGATGCTGTCCGTGCGGCGACCCGGTGCCTTGGTGGCGGCCTTTGCGGCGACTTGATCGGCTTGTTTCTTGGCAAATTCGTCGCGTTTCGCCTGCATGTCCGCTTCGCTGTCGCCACTCTCGGCGGGCTTCGCGGTGCCATCGGCGCGGCCACGCAGAATCTCGTATGCCGATTCGCGATCGACGATCTTCTCGTACACTCCGAACACGACGGAACTCTTCATTATGGCTAAACGCTCGGCATCAGTGATCGGACCGATCTGCGCACTCGGCGGAATCACGCGGCCGTGTTGGACCATCATCGGCGTGCCTTTGGCATCGAGGAACGAGATCAACGCCTCGCCCACCGCGAGTTGCGTAATCACCGATGCCGTGTCCAGATTCGGATTCTTGCGGAACGTCTCTGCTGCCGTTCGAACCGCCTTTTGATCGCGTGGCGTAAACGCCCGCAACGCATGTTGCACGCGGTTCCCCAGCTGCGCGAGCACCGTTTCCGGGATATCCAGCGGGTTCTGCGTGACGAAGTAAATGCCGACGCCTTTCGAGCGGATGAGCCGCACGACTTGCTCGATCTTTTCGAGCAACGACTTCGGCGCGTCCGTGAACAACAGGTGCGCTTCGTCGAAGAAAAACGCGAGTTTCGGCTTTTCCAAATCGCCGACCTCTGGCAGTCGCTCGAACAGTTCCGCGAGCATCCACAGCAGGAACGTCGCGTACAGTTGAGGTGACAACAGCAGCTTGTCTGCCGCCAGCACGTTGATGACGCCGTGCCCCTTGGCGTCGTTCTGAATGAAGTCCATGAGGTCCAGTGCCGGTTCGCCGAAGAAGCTTTCGCCGCCTTGTTCGGACAGCACTAACAACCCACGCTGGATCGCGCCGACGCTCGCCGGCGAGATGTTTCCGTACTCGGTTTTAAGGTCTTTGGAATTATCGCCGACATATTGAAGCATCGCCTTCAGGTCTTTCAAGTCGAGCAATAACAGCCCGTTATCGTCGGCGACTTTGAACGCGATTTGCAACACCCCCGCTTGCGTGTCGTTTAGGTTCAGCAATCGCGAAAGCAGTAACGGCCCCATCTCGGAGATCGTCGCCCGCACGGGGTGACCGCGTTCGCCGAACACGTCCCAAAACGCCACGGGGAAGGCACGATATTCGAAGTCCGTAATTTCGAGTAACGCAATACGCTCGGCAATCGGCGGTTTTGGCGTGCCCGGTTTGCACAACCCCGAAAGATCGCCCTTCACGTCCGCCAGAAACACTGGCACGCCAATTCGGCTGAAGCCCTCCGCGAGCTTTTGCAGCGTCACGGTTTTACCCGTACCCGTCGCACCCGCCACCAGCCCATGCCGGTTCGCCATCTTCGGCAACAATTCGAGGTCTTCGGGGGATTTCGCAACGAGGATCGGCTCGGCCATGGGACTATCCAGTGAGGGGAACAATAGTGCGGATTGTAAGCCGCACACCATCGATCCGACAAGCACAACGCCGCTCCGAATCGCATCCATCGCAAAAAAGCAACGACGTGGCCTTGAAGGAAACCGCCTGGAGTTGCAAAATGACTTTAATTGCCTCGGTAGCTCAGTTGGTAGAGCAGCTGACTCTTAATCAGCGGGTCAAAGGTTCGAGCCCTTTCCGAGGCACTTGTGCAATCTACGGCAGACCGGTGCAAAACAGCGCCGGTCTGCTTCATTTCCAAGCTTTCCGCCGAACCGCCACACGTTTCATCGAAGATACCCAAAGTGTACTTCAGTGCAGTTCGATGCAACCCGATGTCCCCTGTTACTACGCCCGGCACTACGCCGAAATCACAATCCACTACGCCCGGCACTAC
>JAYSYI010000074.1:0-7308 GCA_043727665.1 Limnoglobus sp.
GATCGAGTAACAAGAAAAGCGCAATCGACGGCAAGCTGATCGCAATGAGCGTCGGCGGTCTGGTGGCGTTTGTGCTGATTGTCGTCGGGATGATACACATGATTTCGAAATCGGGTAAGGCCGAAGTAGCGAGTACTTCACCCACACCTGCGATCGGCGGCTAGCAACTCGCCTCCGGTTTGGGCAACAAGGAACTGACACCCGAAACTCTGAGGAAAGTTAAAGCGGCGACGGTGCGCGTCGATGTGAAACTCGGTAACGAAGAGGGGAGCGGGAGCGGTTTTCTCATTCACGCAGATGGTTTGATCGTCACGAATGCGCACGTCGTTGGCTATAGTCGTCAGGAAGGCAACCGGCAGGCGAATTCGATTTCGGTCGTGTTTTCGAGTGGCGAACCGAACCAACGCGTTCTTCCGGCCAGGATATTCGGCGTCGATGGCGATGCGGATATTGCTTTGTTGCAAGTCGATAAAGGCGGGCTGCCCGCACCGCTCTCACTCGGTTCGGCAAAAGATCTTCGCGAAACGCAGGATCTCTTCGTGTTCGGCTTCCCGCTCGGCGACATGATAGGCAAAGAGATTTCCGTTACGACAACGACGATTTCGAGTTTGCGACGCGAAAAGGAAAACGGCCCGCTGACGGCGATCCAAGTCAATGGCGGAATGCACCCCGGTAACTCGGGTGGCCCGCTGACGGACCGTGGCGGGCAGGTCGTCGGCATCGCGGTTTCTGCGATCAAAGGCACAAGCATCAACTTCGCGATACCGTCGGACTTGATTAACGAATTCGTCCACATTCAGATCGCCGCCCCATCGATCAAACCGGCGACCGTGGCGAAAGCCCCGCCGCAGACGACACAGCCACCGTTTGTGCCGCCATTTATGGGCGGTCACGGTGGCCCACGTGGCCCCTTCGGACCGATCGGCCCACGCTTCGGGCCACCGCGCGGGTTCCCGTTCGATTGATGCTACTTGCTGAACTGTGCAAACGCCTCGGGCACTTTGCCTTCTGCCGTGCGGCCGTCGTGAACGTAGATGCCGTAACGGAGTTTCAGGTGCTCGCCTTTCGCGAGTTTCACGAGTTCCTTGTTGCCTTTTACGCCGGGAAATCCGGAGCCATCGCGGCCGAACGGGTTCGCGGCCATTAGGCCGTAGGCCCGCGTGTGCCATGCGGCTTTGTGGGTGTTCGAAGGATGATCGAACACGGCGATGCCCGCGACTTTGCCGTTCGCGGTGCCACTGTAATCGTGCCATGCGGCGACTTGCCCCCAGAGCGGCAGATTGTCTTTCGCGGGTGCCTTCGATGACTTGCCATTGATGCTTACGACGACGCCATCGCTCTTCGGGCCGTTCAAACGAAACTCATCGTTGACGCGGACACCCATTGCGCCTTCCTTCGTGTCGCCGAACTCGATCGGGTAAGCATTCGCAACAAGATCGATGTCGAGCACGAATAACCGCCCCGCTGCTGTTTCGGTCGCGGTGATCGTGCGGGTTTCTTCGAGAATCGTCACGTCATCGGCGGTCCGCCATTCGTTTTGCGTCTCGATGGAGCCTTTTTTCGCCGTAGCGATTTTCGTGCAAACGATGCGACCGTGCCCGCCAGTCTCGGCCCAGAAATCGACGCCGTGTACGCGAGTGTCGGCGGATTTCGTCTTCAATTCGAGGCCGACGGGGATGACATCGCCGTGGCAGAACCATGCGGATTTCTGGTGGAAGTGGTCGGCGGTTTCGCCGACGGTGCCGCGAATCATCGGCCAGCCGCGCGTGACGGTCGTGCCGTTCGGCGACAACAATGGGTAGAAGTACGGCTTCGCCAGCGGTTTGGTGCCATCGCCTTTTTCGACTTGCACCGTCCCCGCGTGTTGGTACTTCGCAACGACTTGGCTTCCCGAGCGGAACTCGATGTGAGTGTCCGTCTTGGCGATGTCGAGCGGCTTCGATTGGGCAAAGACTGCGGGTGCGAGCAGTACGAGGCAACCGGCACTCGTGAAGATGTGAAACAGCATGAGGTGGCCTTTCGGTGGGTGTTGTTAGGAACCTGATCTTGCCACACGCATCCGCTCGATGCACGTGAAAAAGGCATCACCTGATCGCTTTAATTTTCTCCAGCGCCAGCTTGGGGCGGGGATCGTTGGGATTGGCCAGGCTCACGGCTTGTTCCGTGACCCGCACCGCTTCGCTTTGCTTGCCGCTCTGCGCGAGAATTTCTCCCCACACGACATACCCTTCCCATTCTTCCGGGCGACTCTGAATGCAACTTTGAATGGCGCGGAGGGCATCGTCGGTGCGGTTTTGCCGCAACATCGCCCGCGCGAGGTAGTAATAACCGGGTGCGTAATCGGCCTTCATTTCGACCGCACGTTGGAGATGCACAACGGACTTTTGCAGATACTCCTCCGCGAGTTGGCTTCGTGCTGCATCGACGATGCCATCGGCCCGGTGAAACCACGCAATACCGAGGAACGCTTGCGCCATCATGAGGCTCGGATCGCTGCGTACGGCATCTTCGAGTTCGGGAATTGCCGATTCGTAGTCGGCCAGATTGACATACGCCCGACCGAGAATCATTTGGTTTTTCGCGCACGGATACAGTTCCACCATACGCCGCGCCGTCTGCAAGGCGGCGGGATAGTTTCGCTGCGATTCCAGTTGCGTCAGCGTGCGCATCATCACGACCCAACCACGTTGAAACTGAGAAACTTCGGTAAGTAGTGGGTTGATGAAACTTTGATCGTCGGGGAAGGAACTGGCGATGTACTCGAACTGCTCGGCAGGCTTACTACGACCCGCGCGGCGATGGATCATTGCCATTGCGGTGGCCGCGCGCTTTCTGGCGTAGACACTCGTTTTCAAACTCGAAAGTACGCTCGTCGCCAGTTCTTCGTTGCCTTGTTCCGCAGCGGTCTGACCCCAACGGAGTGCCGCCCACGGATTGTTGCGATCCATTTCGAACACACGGCGGGTAATCTCTTGTGCTTCCGCGCGACGTTCGTGCTGCATGAGATAGTCGGCAAGAGTCATATTGATGGCGACCCGAGCCGAAGGCGTCGCGAGTTCGCATTGCGAACTTTGCCGGTAAAGTGCGATGCAGCGTTCGGTGTCTTCCTCGCGATAGATTTGCCCGAGAAGAAACGGCCATCGTGCATCTTGCGGTGCGAATTGCATTGCGGTCTGGTAACAAACCTTCGATTCATCGAAACGTTCGTGGGCATCGAATACCATTCCGTATTCGCCCCAAGCCGTGCCGTTACGTACGTTGGCGAGTAACGCACGTCGTTTTAAGCCAGCGATCTCGACGATTGGCGGATCGGTCCAGATTGCGGGGTAATCGGGCACGTTCGGAAGCGACACGTTGGCGTTTGAGCGAACGAATACGAACGCGACGGCGGCTCCGCAAGCGGCGAGTAGTGTCACTAGTAGCGCGATACGCTTGCGGTTCATTTGCGTTGACCCAAACTCGTTTGACGAACGGTGATGATCCGGTCGCCTTTACCCGCCGCTACCATCGCGATAGTCCCATCGGGCCAACGCACGCGGATTTCGAGGAAATCTGCGACGCCACCCAGCCCAAAAAACGCATCGGGCTGGCTACTTGAGAGATAGCTTTCCGAAGGCTGAATCACACGCAGTTGCTCGCCTGCTTCCAACTTCAGTCGAACCTCCGCACCGATTGCAGGTGCGCCCGCTGGCGTGAGGGCGCGAACGATGAGCCAGTGGTTAGCAGACTTCGCCGTATTCAAAAAGACCCTCGCCGGGCTGCCGATCGCCGTGGTGACGAGGTCGGGAAACCCGTCGCCGTTCAAGTCGCCGACGGCAAGGCCCCTACCAACATTTCCGAAGTGGCAAAACGCGGGATTGTCGTTCGAAACATCGTTGAAACTCCCCGCATTATTTAGCAGGATTTGATTCCGCTCGCCGTAGTTTTGCCAGAACTGCGGCAAACTCGCATCGCTCGTGGAACCGCGTGCGACACGGCCGTTGACGAGTGCAATATCGACGTAGCCATCGCAGTCGAAGTCGGACATAAGCGTGCCGAAACCCGTGCCGTGCCAGGTTGTCGTTGCCACTTTCGTCGGAATCGTTCGGTCTTTAAAATAACCGGGCGGGTTCTGCAACCAGAGCGTGTTCGATTCGGTCGTCAGGTGCGTCACGTACAAATCGAGCAGGCCATCGCGATTGACGTCCCCGACTGCGATGCCCATATTCGCAGCGACTTGCCCCATCGAATTGTACGCGATCCCGCGAGGGAGCGCTTCTTCGGCGAACGTCCCATTCTTCTGATTCACCCAGAGGAAATTCGGCTTTGCATCATTTGTAACGAAGATATCGGGCCAGCCATCGCCGGTGAGATCCGCACAGTACACTCCCAAGCCGGGGCTTAGCGATTTGCCAATGTTTGAAGCCATACTCACGTCTGCGAATTGAATATCCTTGCCACCCAAGTTTCGGAACAGCTTCGCTGGCACGCCGGTAGCCGTGGAGGGCCCACAAAATTCGCGACCGCCTTGCGTACTGTTTTCGCAACTGTGACCGCGATCGAAATCGATGTAGTTCGCAATGAACAGATCGAGCCTGCCATCGCCATCGAAGTCGATGAACGATGCCGATGTCCCCCAGTGGGGGTTGGAAACACCGCAAGTCGCCGTCACATCTTGAAAATGAAAATCCCCCAGATTCCGGAAGATTCTCACACCGGGAAACTGCGTGATTACGATGTCGGGCAAACCATCGTTGTCGATATCGCCGATGGCCACGCCCATGTTGTGACCGGCGAAATCCAGCCCCGACCCGGTAGAGACATCTTCGAACGTGCCATCCGTTTTTTGTCTGTAGAGTTTGTTTTTCGAGTTGGACGTTGGCCCCGAGTTTTGCAAAAATAGCAAATCCTGTCGTCCGTCTCCATCGGCATCGAAGACGGCCACACCCGAACCCATGACTTTGGGAACGTAAAAGTCACTGGTATCGCCGGGATCGAGTTGAAAATGAATTCCGAGCTTGTCGGTCGCTTCGACGAAGAGATCTTCGCGAACTGCGGTCGATGCTGTGGATGCTGGTTTTGAACTGCAACCGAAACCACCAAATATTACCGTCATGCATACCACAACAAAAAACCACGACTTCGCGAGGAAGCCGTGGTCGAAACGCTTTGCATTTGTTGCCATCGTTTACTTTTTATGTTTGATGTCGAAGTCGAACTTGTTTTGAACGCCTGCCTCGATCACTCGAGTCTGCTTGCTGTTCGCACCGAAGTCGGGTGGTATTGTTTCTTCGCCTTCTTCTACGGCCACATACCCGGGTTGGTTCTTGTAAGATTCCATCCTTCCTCGATCCGAAGCGGATATCGGCTTGGTGGACGCATTTGCCACTTTGCGTTTCGCCGAGATCGAAATTCGATTCGACCCGATCATCGCTTGGCCATTGTACTGGCCATCAATGATTTGAATCACGGAGGGCGCTCTACCGTCCGTGTTGAAAGTGATGTTGGCATCCGTCAACGGTTTGCCATCGAAATTGACGGTGCCCGAGACATTGACGTAGTTTGGCGGCTTATCGGTATTCGAGCAACCTGATACCAGACAAACGATGACCGCGCCCAACAGAATCGACTGAATTGTTTTTCGCATGTGACGTATCGTTTCAAGTAAAGAAGCAGGCAAATCGAAATTTGCCTGCGTGGAAGAGTTGACAACGAAGTCGCGAAGCATTAGTTGTCGATGATGACTTGGCCATCATCGCGAGTCGAGAGTTGAGCCAGTGTGATGATCGAGGTCGAGTCGCGGAGGAATCGGACTGAACCATCTCCCATCAAGGCATTCACTCCACCGGTGTGAGACGAGTTCAACGGTGTGTTGCACCCTTCGTCGCCATCGACACCGTTCGAACCACCACCACCCCAGCCTTTATTCGTGTTGATTTTGTAGCGTGTTGTGGCGTAATTGAATCCGCGTGCTTCATCGTCGAGTTGCATGTTGAAGCCTGCGCCACCACCACTAACAAATCCACCGATCGTCGCACCCCAGGTTGGCTGTTGGCTGTTGTTGCTGCCGTACAACAAACCCGATGACTCGGAGATGAGCAAGGTATTACTGCTACCATCCGCGATGCGTGCGATCCCGATGCTGACGAAGCCGAGCGTCATGGCCCCGCCCCATGCGTTGCGACCGCGACCACCACCAGACCAGCCGCCACCGTTGGTATTGCGTTTTTCGATGAAAGTGCCCGTACCATCGATATCGGTGATCGCACCGGTTACAGCCACGTAACTGCTGCGTGTCACATTGCATTCGTTTGGATCACCACCGTCTGCGGCTGCGGCTTGCTCGCAATTCATACGCCAGCGGGCATTCGTCATTTCGGGTTTCACGTCCGATGGGCAGCGATAGGTCGAAATCTTGGAGTTCGATGCAGCCAAAGCGTTCGTATTCGACGAGCTGAGTGCGTTGCCTCGGAATGTGTCGTTCGCCCAGCCCGAGTCGCCCTTGAACGTCATGCGACTGAACATCGGCCCCTGCTCGATGTATGGGAGGATGTACACCATCCAACTGCTGGCGTCACCTTCATAATCGACCGGTGCGGTTGGACCCGAACCGAGAGGCTTGCGGTCGCCACGGGCTGCCGCGGGGGGCAAGAACCCTTGTACATCGTGGTAAGCATGGAGGGCAATGCCCATCTGCTTGAGGTTGTTCGTGCATTTGGCACGGGCGGCGGCTTCACGAACCTTTTGGACGGCTGGCAGAAGCAGGCCAATCAAGATCGCGATAATCGCGATAACGACGAGAAGTTCAATGAGTGTAAACCCAGACCTTCTCATTTTGGAAGAGATGTGACGCAACATCGAGAGAACTCCGCTAAGAGTTGGGAAAGAAACCTAAGAAAAAAACCGATAGCACAGCAATAAAAAAGGTAACCGAACTAATTCCGTTCGTCAAGTTGTTTTCAAACTAAAAATCTCATTTGGTCGTATTTTTTCCTGAAATGTTGACCTTTGAGCAAAAGCGTGAGCTCACGACACTTCGAGTCACTTATTTCTCTCTAAATTTTGCAATGCCTGACTCGCTCGATTGTCGCCTGCCTTCGAAAGACTTGCCGCCATTCGGAAACAACTCGCGGCTTCCACCAATTGGTTCTGCTTCGCCAAGCTGCGACCCAGTAAATAATGCCCTTCACTGACATCTGGCCGCAACATGACGAACCGCCGGAGGATCGCAATCCCTTCCGCCGGTTTGTCGAGGAACTCTGCGAGTGCCGTTCCTTTGATCAGAAGCGCTTTCCCGAAATCCGGATTCGATGCCAGTGCGACATCCAG
>JAYSYI010000075.1:0-7294 GCA_043727665.1 Limnoglobus sp.
TCCTCGGGCGCGTTCCGGCTTTGGATGGCTTGCGGGCGCTCGCGATCCTCGCTGTATTCGGCGTTCACCTGCAATGGACGATCGGTGGCAACGGCGTCACCGTGTTCTTCGCGCTCAGTGGCTTCCTCATCACCGCGATTTTGCTCGATGAAATCGAACGCACGGGGCGAATCCAACTCGGCCGATTCTTCGTGCGGCGCGTACGGCGACTGCTGCCCGCACTGCTTGCGTTTCTCATCATCGATGCCATTTACATCGCGTGCAGTTACACCGGCTGGGACCGCAAGGCGATGCTCATGATGGCCGCGCTGACGCCGTTTTACGCGAATAACTGGCTGATCGGGCTGCGTGCCGTCTCGGACAATCACCTTTCGCATACGTGGTCGCTGGCGGTCGAGGAGCAGTTTTACCTCGTCTGGCCGTTCGTGCTGCTGGCGATCGTTCGCCTTGCGGGTATTCGCCGTGCGGGGTTCGTCGTGCTGGCGCTGGCGGTGCTGGCCGTCGGCTGGCGGTTCGCGGTCGCAGCGATGGGCGGCTCCGAGTATCGCATCTACAACGGCACCGATACGCGAATCGATGCGGTACTGTTCGGGGCCGTCACCGCGTTCGCGTTCCGTTACCGCATATTGCCCGAATCGCGAGCGTGGCGCACCGTTGCGGTTATCGCTTGCATCGCGTTGGTGTTGCATCTATTCGCAGGCGTCGGTGCCGCAGAGCGTTCGCTGTCGTTGCATTGCCTCTGTGGTTATGCGCTGGTCGCGATGTTGGCGTGTGTGGCGATCGTGTTGCTCGCGGAAGGACGGGGCGGCATCGCCGGTCGCTGGCTCGCGTTCGCGCCACTCGTTTACATCGGAAAACTCTCGTACGGCTTGTACCTCTGGCATTACCTCATCTTCTATGCGATCCAAACGCAGTTCCCCACGCTCGACCCCGTCGCCGCCATTACGATGAAACTCGCGCTAACGAGCCTCGCGGCCGTCATCAGCTATCACGTCATCGAACGACCATTTCTGAAGGTGAATCCTTCTCGTTAGCCCGACGAGCCAGCAAGTAAGTTTTCGAGATGGGCATGGTTCGAATCGTGTTGAGTTGGGTAGCAGAATGACTCCAGCCACTACCCCCCCAATCGTGGACTCATGCCCGAATTTCGGAGCCAACCTAACCCAGCAACGACTTACGTCCGATTTGGGAGGCCGCGATCTCCGCCAGAACCAATGTTCCGATGGTTCGTTTAGGCTAAACTGTAACCTGGCTTTAAACCATGCCTCGAGATGCGATATGAAACGGTTAGCCTAAATTGCGGGAATGTCGTTAACACGACATTCTGTTACAATTCGAGTTCCCACTCGCTTTCGGAGTTGCGCATGGATTTCCCTCTGCCGCCGATGGGCGAAGGGCTTTACGAAGTCGAACTCGTTCGCTGGCTGGTGAAGCCTGGCGAGGCGGTTGTGCGCGGTCAGGCGTTGCTGGAAGTCCTTTCCGATAAGGCGACGATGGAAGTGCCTGCGCCGTTCGCGGGAACGATCACTGCGATACTCGGTCAACTGGGTGCGAAGATCGCAATCGGGCAACTCGTGTTGAGTTACGAGCCAATTTCCAACGAAATTCCTGCGGTCATTCCCATCGCGACTGTCACACCGGTGGCAGTCGCTGACACCGCACGGTCACTCGCGCCGGTGGCTGCGCCGTCTGTGCGGCACGTCGCTCGCCAATTTGGCATCGATCTCGCGGATGTTCGCGGCAGTGGCCCCGGTGGGCGTATCTTGCTCGACGATCTTGCCCCGCTGCTGAAACCTGTCGCCGAGAAATCTCCAGACCGGCCTCACAGAGGCCAGCTACAACCGCCGTTCGACCTTGGCAAGCCGGGTACGCGTGTGCCGCTGATTGGCCTTCGCAAGAAGATTGCCGAGAAGATGGTCGAGGCCAAACGGTACATCCCGCACTACTCGTATATCGACGAATGCGACTTCACCGAACTGGTTCATTTACGCGGACAGTTGCGCTCGCCACTCGCGAAAACAGGCGTGAAACTGACGTATTTGGCGTTCGTAATCAAAGCGGTCACACGGGCGCTGCGCGATGTGCCGATCGTGAATAGCACTTTCGACGAAGCGAAGCAGGAAATCACGTTGCACGACCGCTACCACATCGGCATCGCGGTGGCGGCACCGAACGGGTTGATTGTGCCAGTGATTCGCGATGCCGACACGCGCGATGTGTCGAGCATTGCAAAGGAGATCGAACGGCTGAGCGACGATTGCCGCGCCGGGCGTGTGAAAGCCGATGATCTGAAAGGTGGTACCTTCACGGTGTCGTCGATTGGCAGCATCGGCGGGCTGATCTCGACGCCGATTATTTACCATCCGCAAGTAGCCATTCTGGGCCTCGGCAAATTGGTGAAACGCCCCGTGTACGACGACCACGGCCAACTCAAACCGGCGGACATCGCGTATCTGTCGTTCTCGTTCGATCATCGCATCGTCGATGGCGCAATCGGTGCGATCTTCGGAAATGCCGTGCAACGACATCTGCAATCGCCCGCACTGCTGTTGCTTTCCTAGTCCGTTTTCAGCAGTCAGCATTGCTCATCGCTTAGCGTGACTTCACAAGCGTGATGCCTTCACCGTTGCGGATGGTGATTCGATTAACGGGAGCCCCCAGCGAGCCGTCGGCTTTGAGCGGGCGGTAATAGCCGTCGAGTTGGTGCGTGGTGGCGGTATTGTCGGCGATGGTGCCAGCCGTGCCGCGCGTGTATGAGAGCGGCTTGTAAAAGACGATCGCGTTTTGATACTCTCGGCGAAACACTTTGTACGTGAGGTCGCGATTCGTCGGGTCCAGCCCCGTGGCGAATTGCGTCAATGAAGCCACCGGTTTACCGACGTTGAACGTGATCGCATCGGTCCAGTGGCGACTCCAACCGCTTGCGGGTTCGTTGCCGCCGTTCATCATCAGGAACGACAAATTCGGGTCGGCAACGAGGTAGTACATCGCCAGCGTGGTGAGTTGCACGCGCGGGTCGGTGGCGTCTTTGCCTTGAGGCAAACTGTCCAGGATTTCGTAGGCTTTGCCGCCGCTTAACTGGCGGCGATAGGCGAGCGTGGCCACCAAGTCGTCGAGTTGCACGTGGTTCGTCGAAAGCGGTCGTAGGCCGAATTCTTCGAGCGTCGATACGCCATTTTGCGCGATCGGTTCGCCCGCCGCACCCGCACCCGCCGTGTTTGCCACCAGCCAACGCGGCGCGATCCGGCGATTGACCGTACCGAGGAGCGCCCCGTAATCGACCGCGTACGTGGCCATCGATTCGCGCAGCGTCGTTGGGTCGACGGCGATTTTCCCCGTCGAGTTATCGACGAAGAACCCGTTCGCGTTCGGCTGGGTTTGCAAGTAGCGCAAGTGATAGTCGGCCGCCCACGCTTGGTACGCTGTGCTCGAGACATTCGCGGCGAATCGCATCGGCCCGTACGTCGGGTAGAACAAGCGACTTTGGTACAGGAACCGCGCATCGGAACCGGCGCGACGGGTGGCGTATTCGCGGTCGTTCAGATAGCCATCGCGGTCTTTATCGGCGGCGGCGTCGAAGGCCGGTGTCGTACCGCCGAGTTGTGCCCCACGGAAATTCGTGTAGTCGTTTCCGCTAGCCGTTTGGAGTAGCGGGGCCGTACCAGCCGACGTTGTGCGGGCACGCATGTAATAGTATCGCGCACCGCCATCGACGCTCGAAGCCACCCAGTCGGCGGGCGGATCGAACGTGACGCGGCCATCGTTGCGGAAGTTATTCGTGGTGTTCGTCAGCGTGTTCAGGCGGCCCCAACTCGTCGGGCGGCCTTGGCTGTCGACCGATTTCACGTACTCGTATTGCCCCGCCCAGCCACCCGATGCCGCCGATTGCAGGTTCAAATTCAGTTCGCGAAACTTCTCTGGATAGCCGAACGCGACCGATTCGTTGACTTTTCCACCGACTGAAAACGTCGTGTCGCTGTTGCGTGCGGCACTCGTGATGTCCGTCCAATCGCCGTTCGCGTTGCCGCTGAAGACCGCCCAGAATTGATCGACGGGAATCGCAGACGCGCTGAGGCCGATGAACGAAGACGCCTTGCTAACGTGGTAAAACGCATCTTCCTTGTTGAGATTATTTCGCTCGGCGTAGCGGAGCCAATCGGTGTATAACCCGAGATAAATGTTCGTGAGGTTCGTGTAAACGAACTGCGGCGTGTTCGGCGCGACCGACTGAATCGTATCGAGATACGCCTGATTCGGGATGACGAGATCGACGCTGTTCCGCAACAGGCTTTTCTCGAACTCGCCGAACGGCGTGCCGCTGTACGCCAATTGCGCGATGCGAATATGCGAGTAGTGCCGCGGTACGTTCGGTAGCGCCGGGTTCGTTGCGGGCGTGGGTGTGGGCGGTACGGTCGGAGGGCTGGTTGGCGTTCCGCCGGTTGCGGGTGGCGTATTGTCTTCGGGCGTCGGTACCGATGGCGTGTTCGGTTTGTCTTGTTGCGTCGGGATTGTCTCAGCGGAAATCAGCCGGTTCGGCGACGCGGTTACGAGGAAGTTGTCGAATACGAGTTCGCCCGACGCACCCGTTCCGCGCGATAATCCCACCCGTTCGCCCGCTGCGATGGCGGTATCTTTTCGCGTGATGGCCCACTCCGGCGACAGGCCCCACGAGCCATCCGAATGCAGATATTGGCTCGTATCCGAGCGGAAAATCTGCACGCGCAGTTCGCTGCCCTTCACGATCAGGGACGTTTGTAGCCACAGGCCGCTGACGTAATCGCGGGAGCGAATCGAGCCGATCACCGTTTCGCGGCCATCGAGAACGCGCACGAGATCGACCTGCAACCCGCGCTTCACGGAGACACCGTAATACGTGGGCGTGGCGGTGTGTAAGTTGATGCCGCGAGCGACCAACCCGGCAGGGATTAGGCTATCGACGTAGATCGACGATGTAACTTGCACATCGCCGGGGATGACGCGATTCAGCCAACCGCGTGTGGCCCCGGTGCTTGGCCCATCGATTCGTAGTGTCTCGTCGGCGACCGTGCGCGTGGTGATTTGCCCCGGCGTGGCGGTCCAGATTCCCCAGCCTTGCGGTAAGCCCGTTGCGGGGCCGCCGGCGAATCGGTCTTCGTACAGTGTCGTTCGCGTTGGCGGGTTTGCGGGGCCGACTCGTAGGCTATCGACCGAGACGTCGTCCGCCGTCCGGGCACCGCGTGCGAAACCGACCTGCCCCGCTTGTTTCAATGCGCCATCGTGGACGCTGATCGCGGCCACCGTGCGGCGCGACCATTTGCCGTCTGGCCCGAGCGTTTGGTTCGTGTCCCCACGCGACAATTGGACTTGAATCGCATCGCCATCAGCGCGAATCGTGACTTGCACCCAGCGATTGCTGATCCATTCTTTCGAAGCCACCGTGCCGAGAACCGTGGTCTGCCCATTGACGACTTTGATGAGTTGCAAGTCGCCACCGCGCACGACGGAAGCGGCGTAGTAACTCGGTGTGTTGCCGTTGAGGTTCTGCCCGCGAATGAGTAATTGAATGGCGGAAGAGCTATTGAGGAAGACTGCCGCCGAAGTCTCGACGTCGGCGTCGTATTGCGTGGAAACCCACGCCCGCGATGCCGTCCCGCTGAGTCCGCTCGTGGTCAATCGGCCCGTGTCGCCCAATCCGGCCGCAGTCGATTCGACGTGAAATCCGTGTGAGCCATCGTTACTCCACTGCCCCCAACCCTGCGGCAACCCACTCGACGGACCGCGCTGAAACGGCTCGACGAGCCACTGCCCCGCCGAAGGAATATCCCGCGTTTCCAGCCCTTCTAACGACAATTTCGACCGCATCGCCATCGGGTCAGTCATGGGAGCAAACCCTCTATGGTGCGAATCATTCACTAGCTCGGTTGCGGACTATAACGTCGGTTCTCCTGGTGTCAACGGAATCTGAAACAATCGGCTTTCGGGCAGTCATTTCACGATGCGTTTGGGGAACAGGCGTGCGGACAAACTCGCACGGGTTTCCGGCGCGAACAGGCATCGCCAACCGACGATGAGATAGACGACCGCCGCGCCACCCATGCACCCCGCGAGCGCCACGAACTTCACGGCACGCGGCCACGGCATCTCGGCAATCGGCCAGGAATCTTGCACGAGAACGAGGAATCCGCCGAACGGCAACGCGAGCAACACCGGCAACACGACTGCCGAAAACAACGGGCGCAACGGCATGCCGAACTCGCGCCGCAACACTAGCGGACACCACCACCCGACCACGCCGACGAGGTTGATTATCCCGCCGATTGCCGGGCCGATTAACCCGTGAGTGTACGTGACAATGCTGCTGACAATGACATTCAGAATGCCACCCGTCACGAAGAACGGCAGCACGGCGCGAACGCGACCGGTTGCCATCAGCGGCCACCCCCAAAGTGCCGTTATGCTGAGCGCGTAACTGGCGATTATCATGAGCCAATTCAACGTGGCCCCCGCGTACCGGGCTTCGCCAACCCAGACCGAGAGAAAATCGGAATTCCACACCGTCACGGGTAGCAGTACCGCGCAGCCGAGCCAACCGACGATCCTCGTCAACTCGATGAGTCGTTCGTTGAATCGCGCGACCTCGCCGCGATGGTATAAGTCCGTGAGTGCGGCCCACGTGGCATTGCCGATCGCAAGAACTTGCGCGAGTGCCAACTGGCTGAGCCGCAACGAAACCGTGTAAATGAGCGCCGCTTCGGCACCGAGCATTAACCCGACAACGATCGTGTCGGCGGTGTAACAAACGCGTGCGGCCAGGTGGTAGACAATCATCGCTCCGCTCGCCATCGGGATCGCTTTGCTTCCTTTTTCGCTCGTATCGCGACCAATAATTTCCGGGAAGCGCCGCATCCCGTCGCGCGTGAGAATGAGAATGGCCACAATCGCACCGATCAGTGCCGCCGCGAATTGACCGACGAGGCCGAACGCGAGTATTGCGAAACCCACCGATAACACGAAGACGATGACATGCTGGACGGTTCCTGCCAGGTGTACGAAGTAGCTGCGCTGTTGCGATTCGGCCAACGAACGAAACGGCGTGAGCGGCAACAGCAATAGTCCGATCAGCGAGAGTGCAAACCCCCAACGAAGTTCGACGACGAGTTCGGGCGGAATGTCGCGGCTCAGGTACGGCGCGATCGCGATGAAGATTGCAGTCATCAGCGCGGAAGCGATTGCGACTAAGACATACGCACGGTTACCGCGCCGAAGAATCTGCACCGTGGCCGCACGATCTCCCGTGCCGTGCGCTTTGGATAAC
>JAYSYI010000076.1:0-7286 GCA_043727665.1 Limnoglobus sp.
AACAACACTGTGGGCGGACATGGCCCATGCGGACCCGAAGCCGTACGAACTCGAATTGCAGGCGGTCGATGGCTGCCAGCCGGACGATGTGCTGATTGCAGCGGCGGGCGGTTCGATGCGGTCGGGTATCTGGGGCGAACTGCTTTCGACGGCCGCGCGGAACAGCGGTTGCGTCGGCGTGATCGTCGATGGGGCCGTCCGCGATGTGGCACAAATGCGGCAAATGCAGTTCCCCGTATTCGCACTCGGCACGATACTTTATGACAGCAAAGACCGCCAGAGCGTGATTGATGTCGATGTCCCCATCGAGATCGGCGGCGTAACATTCTGCCCCGGCGATTTGATCGTAGCCGACGAGGATGGCATCGTCGTCGTGCCACAACGGGTCGAGGTCGCCGTGGTTCGCCGCGCATGGGAAAAGGTTCACGCCGAGAACGAAGTACGCGACGCGATTGGCAAAGGCATGAAAGCGATCGCGGCATTCCAGAAGTACGGCGTGCTGTAGTTTGTGCCACCATACTCAGGCTCCTGAAAAGCCAGAGGACAGTTGCGGAATCAGACACGGTTCAATCTGGCGTACATTCCCGCAACCGGAACGATGGCTGCGTTGTAGTATCGTGCTGCCTCCAGCTCGTTGCGCCGCGAGAGTGTATAATCACTTCAACCAAAGAGGGCAACACGATGGAAATTCCCGTACTTGTCGAGTCATTGCCAAGCGGCTTTCGCGTTTCAACGAAAAGTCCTGTTACGCTCGCTGCCGAAGGCGATACGGAATCGGCGGCGATGGCCGCACTGACTTCCGCCCTGCGCGGGGGTCTGCCAAACGGCGGCAAGATTACCACGCTCACTTACCAGAACACAGAAACGATGCTCGAAATCTGCGCCCGGATGCGAGCGAATCCGCTGCATGGGGAATTTGAGAAGGCGATTCAGGATTACCGCAAGGTGGCGAATGCAGTCGAGGACGCAGATTGATGGCGATTTACCTGCTCGTGGCGAGGCACGAAACGCTCCGCAAGATGAAGTTAAACGTAGGCCGCAACGATCTGCGTCTGGCGGCTTTGGCACTGGAGCTTGGCGCTATCGTGGTGACGGACAACGTGCGGGATTTCGGGCGATTGTCGGGGCTTCGGTGGTCGGACTAGACTAAATAGCAAGCCAAACATTTCTCAAAGTAGCTGTTGCGCGAATCACTCAGCACAATGGGCGGAACGCCCACGGACGACCGTCCGTGGGGACTTCCAACATTTTGCATTTCGAGTCTTGACACGACGATGGATCAAATCTAGCTATGTGATGTAGAATAAAATGTCGGCACTCCTACGCGGGAGTATTTTTTCGCCGTGATCCTCATTCGCTTTCCGAACGCCGAATCCAAGCGGTCGGCACTGGCTCAACTTATGGTGCGGTTTCAAAAGCTGGCCGACCGGGTGAATGCTCGTGCCCGAGGACGCGATATCGTAGTATCTGGCAGTCCAGGGCGTCTCGTTCACCGCCAAAGGGCCCGCCCATCTATGAGCAGAATGGTGCGGAATTTCGCTAATTTAACACTCCGTTCAGAGGTCATCAAATGCCAGAGATAGACTTTTTAATTGTATTCCCATCATTCGCTCTTTGGTCGAGTCAGGATATGACACCGCTTGTACACAAGATGGGCGAGCACAAAATAATACTCATTTTTACAGATTTAGATTCTGCGAAAATTTTTGTTGATCGGTCTGAGTTGCCTTGTACTGTCTCGCACTTTCCTGACGCGACGGATTTAAGGGAGTTTCTTTCGTGTTTTAGTGAGACAGATCTGGTGACGTTTGACCCTGTGGATAGTGAACTGAGAATCATATCTACTTATACAATCAGACAGGTATTAGATGGCATAGAAGTGGCGTGAACGTGGCAACCTGTCTGGCTGAACTAGGTGCTACAGTAGACAATGCATAAACCAATTCTGGGAATTCAACGCTCGCTGGTACCCCGCCGCTGATGAGCTTGACCATTAATAGGCGGAAGAGGTGTGGTGCGATGACTGAAGAAGACCGCCGACTATTGGCTGATGTGCTTGTTATTGAGGTGCTTTCCCTTGCCTTTGCAATGAAGGCGAACAAAGAGCGCCAAGGCATCCATAGCAGCAGTGACTTCACACAAGAAGCGGTGTCCCTGATCAAGCAAAAGCGTGAGCAAGTGTTGTCACTCTTGGCCTCAGAGTTGTAATGATGATTGTCACCATGTGTATCTGGTTGAGAAGTCAGTCGGTTACAAGCACGCGGCGGGTTCGGCAACAATTCATCGCACATATTGACCGCGTATTATCGCGCCTCGAATACTCGCCGCGACGCCCAACGCAGGCTAAACACCGAGGCTACCAAATCCCAATCGTTACTTGCCGCTCATTTTGCGTCTCGAAGAGTAGTTAATCGTGTTGAAAAGAGGGTTGTGAGTTGAACCATGTGACACGATGACCAAAATTACGTTGGCGGCGCTCACATTGCTCATTCAATGAACGAGGTGCGCGACGCGATTGGCAACGGAATGAAAGGAGTCGCGGCGTTCCAGAAATACGGCGTGCGGTAACTTGACTACAATTCCCACATGAACGATCCGTCCGAGCCTTACGTCTATCTGGTGGGGGCTGGCCCCGGTAACCCCGGCTTACTCACCCTGCGTGCCCTTGAGGTGCTGGCGACTGCCGACGTCGTGCTTTACGACCAGTTGGTGCCGAAACGCATCCTCGATTTTGCGAATCCGAACGCGGAGACAATCTGCGTTCGCGAACTCCCCGGCAATCACCCGGACAAGTACCCGCACATTCACATTATGCTCGCGGAGAACGCCAAACTCGGCAAGCGCGTCGTGCGCCTGAAAGGCGGCGATCCGCTCGTGTTCGGCCGCGGTGGCGAAGAAGCCGAGGCACTGCGGGCGGCGGGCGTGGCGTACGAAATCGTGCCCGGCGTGACGGCGGCACTCGCGGCGGCGGCGTTCCTCGATATGCCGCTGACGCACCGCAATTATGCCAGCGCCATCGCGTTCGTCACGGGGCACGAACTGCCGACGAAGCCCGGCAACAAGCTCGATTGGCGTGCCCTCGCGAACTTCCCCGGCACGCTCGCAATCTACATGGGCATCGCGCGGTTGCCGTTGATCGTCGCCGAATTGATGAAGTTCGGGAAAGCCCCGTCCACCCCGGCCGCGATCATCGAACGCGCTTCCACGGGCGACATGCGAACCGTCGTTTCCACGCTCGGTGGCCTCGAAGAATCGCGCCGTCACGCGGGCCTCGAATCGCCGGGTTTGATCCTCGTCGGCGATGCGGTCGGACAGCGGACCGAGCGTTCGTGGTTCGAGAGTCGCCCGCTATTCGGCCAGCGCGTGCTGGTAACGCGGCCCAAGGAGCAAGCCGCCGCGATGCTGCGACGATTGGAGTTACTCGGTGCCGTGCCGTACCTAATGCCGACGGTCGAGATCCGCGACCCCGACGATTTCGGCCCCGTCGATGTCGCAATCGATGCTTTCCGCACGGCGGGCTGGGACTGGATCTTGTTCACGAGCGCGAACGGCGTTCATCGCTTTTTCCAAAGGCTATTCGCACGGGGTCGCGATGTGCGCGAACTCGGCCGCACGCAGATTGCCGCCGTCGGGCCGAAGACTGCCGAGGCGCTGCGGGCGTACCATCTGAAGCCCGATTTCGTGCCGGGGAGCGGCTACTCAGCGGCCACGCTCGCCGTGGCGTTGAAGCATCTCGTGGCGGGGAAGCGCGTACTGTTCCCCAAGGCGAACCGTGGCCGCGATGTGATCCGCGAGGAGTTATCGCAAGTCGCCACGCTGGAAGCGGTGACGGTTTACGATCAGGTCGATGCGGTCGAACCGGCGTCGGAGATTTTCGATGCGCTGCGCCGGGGCGAGATTCGCTACGTGACGTTGACGAGTTCGAACATCGCGAAGTCGTTCCTGACGGCGTGCGACGACACAATCCGCGACCGCGTGGCACGCGGTGAAATCGACTTGATCACAATTAGCGAGGAAACGAGTGCCGCCGTGGAAGCATTAGGTTATCGTGCAATTGCACAAGCCGCCGAAGCGACGACCGAAAGCATGATTCAAGAATTGATTCGACTCGCACAGGAACGAGCCGAGGCGAGCGAGGAATTAACGTAAGTCTCGCATCGCGTTGAAGCCCATGTATCCGACGAGCAAACTGGCGACGATCCCGCAGATATCGACGAGCATAAACGGGCTGCCGCCGAACGGTATCCCGATCGCGATGTCGAGCACAAAGAGCAGAAACATGAGTGCGGCGACGCCGAGCGCCCCGTAGCACATGTACTTTTCCATTGCCCGACCTTTCAAAACCAGTGAAAAAACCGAGCGATACAGGGTACGCAGACTGTCGCTATTTGCGGTAGTTTAGTGTTCGAAGCCCAGATCGCAACGGGAGATGTCGCCCGAATCGGAAAACTCGGTGTGTAATCGTGCCGTCAGCCTGTCATATCTCGCACAGGCCGGAAGTTGCGACCGGCCGAAGTACTGCGTGAATCTTCCACCATTCGGCTGCAATGTCGTGGTTCCACTCGCAGACAGCTGCGCACGATTGCAGTGCGAACTCCAGTTCCCGGATGTCGCGAAACCGCGATTCGGGATCTTTTCGGAGGCACTTCAAGATAATTTCTTCGATGTCGACGGGTATTTGTGGGTCGATTTCGCGGAGTGGCGTCGGCTCGGTCATCAGGTGTGCGGCCAGAATTTCCATCAAAGACTTCGCATCGAAAAGCGGTTTCCCTGCAAGCATAAAATGCATCGTCACGCCGAGTGCGTAGACATCGCTGCGGGCATCGACCGTACCGCCGCGTGCCTGCTCGGGTGACATGTAATGTGGCGTGCCGATAATTGCGCCTTCGCGGGTTAACTTCGCCGAATCGCCTGTCTCATCCGGCCCGAGTACCAATCCGAAATCGAGGAGTTTTGCAACATCTTGCAACCCGCCACGCGTCGTTGCCATAATGTTGCTCGGCTTAATGTCCCGGTGAATCATCCCCACCGAATGCGCTTCGCGGAGTCCGCGACAAATCTGCGACATCAGAAACACCACGCGGCCCGGCGTCACGGGCCCATGGCGTTTCACCAATTCGTCGAGGTTCATTCCCGGCAAATATTCCATGACGTAGTAAAACGTGCCGTCGGGAGTGTAACCGTAGTCGTAGACATCGACGGTGTTCCAGTGTGTCAGAGTCGCGAGGATTTTCACTTCTCGTTCGAAACGCAAAATCAGTTTCGGATCGGCAGAACGATCCGGGCGAATGAGCTTGATCACGCTCGGTCGTTTGAGCAAGCGATGCTCGGCGAGGTAGACTTCGCCCATGCCGCCGGTGCCGAGGTGCTTCCGCAAAATGTACTGGCCAAATCGTCGCGCCTCGAACGCTTCCTTGCGTAATGCACCACTTTGAGCGGCTCCGTAACCCGCGATGAACGTGCCGATGAGTGCCCAGATCGCAAACTGCACGAACATGAACGGCGTGCGTTCGATGGTCAGCCCCGTCGTAGTGAACATGACCAACATAGTGACGACGACAGGAACGAGGCTAGTGCCGACAGCGAACGCCACCGCACGCCGCCACGACATTGGAACCAGCACTGGATAGCCTGCGATCAGCGCGAACCACGGAAAGAAGCTCGTGTTCGCTAACACAATTTGCAGGCTGCCCGTCCAGTGGACATCGCTGAGTTCCGGCGATCGCAATTGATTGCGCAAGAAATCGTATTGCGTGCTGCCGAGAATGGCCCAGGCGATGAGGATCGTGGCATACTGCGCGATCTGCCGACGGCTACGCGATGCGGTGAGACCGTAACGAACCATCAACGTGAGCGCGATCTGCAAACCAATCCCTGCCCCGATGACAATGCGTTGGAACACTATGCCCGCGCGATCCATGAAGAACAGATCTCGTACCAGGAACCCCGCATACGCCACGACGAACACGTAGCAGGCACGTTCGAAGCGGTTCGCCAGCAACGCATCGAATTCGCGGTCCGCATCGGGCGGTGCCCCTTTGACCATCTCCACGGCTCGCGCACTCGTGCGTTCCGCAGATGCAGCTCCGGTTTTGGCAAAACTATGGTAAAGCGTAGTCGGCGCGGAATCGGGAATCGGTTCCATGTTCTTCCATACTCCGGTTCGTGACACCAATCCGGTTGTCGAGATCGATGCATTGATACTTTTAATATGCAGAACGGCATTGTTGTAACAATTTCCTGGTAATTATTGCATTGCCCATGTTCCGAATTACAACTTCCGTTGTTGATGCGACTAATCCTCGACCGCAAGTGTATTCTCAGAAACCACTTGTGTCACGCGAGCGTTTTTCAGTTTGCTTTGGCATGGCGGATGCTTGTTATATTTCCACATATGATCGGAGTTCACCCCCTGAACCATTCCGATCGAATGCGGTGAGCGTTTCACCCCCATGGACGCTCGATTTTTTGTTGCAATACCCCCTATAAAACGAGGGCCATCTACTCCCCCAGTAGATGGCCCTTGTTTTTTTTCCATTAAATCGCATCACAATTCTCAGGGGGATAACGAGTGACAGATTACGTTTGTGTGACGTTGACATCAAAAACCGGTGAAACCGCAGCGGCATTTCAAACGCGGCTCTACGCCTTTTGGACGCACGTTCTGAGAACGAAGCCGGATGACTACGAGAAGGTTTACGCCGAGGCGTCACGGTTTGAGACTGAAAATGATTGCGTCACCCGGCAATATTTCATCGCAGCCGATGGAATTCCCCAGATTGTGACGGAATTCCTCGAACAGGGCATCGATTTCCAACCCATCGACGCAAATGACCTTTATTGTAAGTACGAAGCGACATCTCCCGATTGGTTTCAAATCGAGCATTGAGTCCGATTTTTATCCCATAGCGTAAGAAAATTGCTCGCTGAACAAAGAATTTTGAAAGATTTCTGGAATAGTTCTGGTAAACTCACCTAAACAATAACGTATCCAATGAATGACGTTCTGTTAAAGCCGTGTGCGACTTCCGTACACGCTGAATGTTTGGAACGTTAGGGAGAGGGTGTCATGACTACGAAAGTCGTTCCGACCAAAGATCGTCAGCGGGCGTACATCAACGACAAACGTCTCCGGTCCAAGGCGGCGCTGTTCCACGCTCTCGCAGATGAGACGCGGTTGCAGATGCTGACGCTGTTCGTGGAAAACGGCGAAATGAACGTGTCCGCAATCAGCGTGGCACTCGATCAATCGCAGCCAGCCGTCAGCCACCACCTGACGCAACTGA
>JAYSYI010000077.1:0-2355 GCA_043727665.1 Limnoglobus sp.
ATGCTCGCGCGCGCGACGACGTAGGTCCGGCGTTGCGGCTTCGTCATATTTGCGCAGCTTGCGATAGAGTTTCGGCACCGTGCCGGAATGGAAGCCGACGCGGAAGAGGCCGCGCATCGTTTCGCCGTGATGGCCGATCATTTGCGGCTCGAGATGTTGCGAACGATTTGCGAGATAGAGCTTCCAGTTCGCCATCAGTTCCCACGCCATGAACCCGAAAATTCCCGGTACACCGTTGACGAACATACCAACGGTCCACTTCGAAATGCCGGTCCATGTGCTGATCTGCGGAACCATAGGCCAAATGACTTTGTGCGACACCGTAACCACAGGAAAATGCTTCACGGGGTTCACTTGCGGTTCGATGAGCAAGTAGAACGCGAAGCGGAACATGTACGCGATGGGGAACCAGATCAGCCCGAAAATCATCTTAAAAATCAGCGATTCTCGCGATTGCCCTTCGCGATAGCGGAACCATTCATCGACGGCGTACAGTCCGCGTTCGAACAATCCCATGAGTTCGCGGAACGCCCAGACGATCCAAGTGAACGTGCCGGGGAGCAGGTTCCACCAGAAGTTTCGCCACGAGTCGGCAGTGACTTCGCCGAAGTGATCGGCCTGCCGTTGGCCGTACGGCGATGCCCACACCGCCGTTGCAAGCACGAATAAGACACCGCAAAATTCGAGTGCATCGTCGAACGAAAAATCCCAGTTGATAAGCGTGAGCAACACGATTGCGGAGACGGCAAACGGCACCATCAGCCATCGACTGAACGCCCGACTTATGCGATTGTTCAACGCGAATCGCACCGGAGGCGAAGACCAAATCGCAAGCGGAATTTCTACGAATAGTGTGGTGAGAAAGTGACGAAGACGAGACACGATGGCCATCGCGATCGATCGCCCGACACGCGAGTACGCGATGAATATTGCGAGCAATCCGACAATCAGAACACTCGGTAATGTCATGAGGTGAATGTGTACATGATCGCCGTGCGGCGTCTTCGCGATGATGCGGATGATGCCTTGCACACCGTGAACGATATGCTGCAAAAATTCGAGGCCGAGAAACGCACCACCGAACGGAATCGCTACAAAACGAGTCAGAAATCGACCCACTTTCGTTCCAAATGAGACCGCACTCACTCGCTGAATCGCACGC
Source organism: Limnoglobus sp. (assembly GCA_043727665.1). Classification (GTDB taxonomy): domain Bacteria; phylum Planctomycetota; class Planctomycetia; order Gemmatales; family Gemmataceae; genus Limnoglobus. Next base: position 1,163 of record JAYSYI010000077.1, read on the forward strand.
AGATAGACTTCGCCCTTGTGGTAGATACCCGGCAATTCGACACCGAGGCGCGCATCCATTTTCAGCAGGGTATCGCCCTGAAATAGCTCGATTGGTCCACGTACATCGGCGAGTTTCAACGCGTTCCGCGCGATGGCATCGCGCAGATCAGACATGCGTAGAAACCCGCGTTCGCAAAGCCGATCGATCAGTTCCGCAATCAGTTTTTGTAGCGCGACTAACTCGGTGATATTCGTCGTTTGGAAACCGACATTTTCGGCCACCCGTTGAAAGATCGGCCCGAGCGATGCACGAATCCGCATCTCGGCTTCGTGCATTTCCTCCTGAAATAATGTTAGCAATTCGTCGCGTTCGTTCACGCCTAACGACGCGCGTTGCACGTGCGATTCGGCACGTGCGAGGCGACGTAAGAGGATGACATCGCGTGCGCGATCTAGCGGCTGCTTCAGCGGGCGACGCCCGAATGAAACGAGCCAATCGATGACGGCCACGCGGTACAGCGGTTGGCCGAGATCCGATGCCAGTTTTTGCAGGTCGTACAGTGCCCGCGTCGCGTACGGCCAACGGCCATCTTGCGTCAGCGCCAAGAGCGCAAACAGTGCTTGCGTCCAGCGGTCGGCCCATTTCTTTTTCCAGCCGAACACGCGAATGAGCTTAGGAATCAGGCCATCTCGGAGTTCGCGCCGCGCCGCCGCCACGTACCACGTGCGGTTCTTTTCGGGGCCATCGTTCGCCAGCCGCATGTACATCACGGCCGCACGCACGCGGTTCCCGAGCTTGGCAATGTGCGCCGTCGCTTTCGGTTCCGGCTTCTTGATTCGTTGCTCGAAAACACTCGCAATCGGGGGTGCATCGACTGGCACGGAGTATTTCAAAAGCAGTGCTTTCGCATCAAACGACCACGAAAGTTCGGCCAGCATTTCGCTATGCTGCGACGCGAGCGGGAACCAATCCGCGAGCGTATCCGGCGCGTAAATTGTGGCTTCGAGCCAGAGCGGCACAAACGCCTGTGACAGTTCGGTGTCAGTCGCATCGGGCGGCAGCTGCGATTCCGCTTCGAGCACGAAACGGATCTCCTCGCGAACCGATACGGGCAACTTCAGGAAACAGAAAGGAACGACCGGCTTCGCTTGAATTTCCGCGCGACAAAGCAGCCGCGTGTAAACCGCGAGTATCGCATCGTCGCTAGAGTC
>JAYSYI010000078.1:0-2355 GCA_043727665.1 Limnoglobus sp.
GAAGTAATCCTTCGCGAACACATCGCGGAACTTCTCGACGCCCCAATCGTGCATGAGGTACTTGATGCGGGCGCGTTTACGGTCGTCGCGATAGCCGTGGTCGCGGTACAGTTTCGCCACCGCTTCGGCCGTAAACACGACTTCATCGGGGTCGACGTACGCAATGGGCTGCGCGAGCAATGGGTACGTATCGGGCTTGCTGTTCGTGGTGCCTTGGCCCCCGCCTACATACACGTTGTAACCGACCGGTTTGCCGTTCTCGATGACTGCGAGGTAGCCAAGGCACTGCGCAAGCAAGTCCGTGCAGTTATCGTGCGGCATCGCGAAGCCGGTCTTAAACTTACGCGGCAAATAGACGTTGCCGTAGATCGGCTCGATCTCGCCCGAACCGACGCCGGTATCGACTTTCTCGCCGTTGAGCCAGATCTCGTGATACGCCTTGTTGCCCGCACGCGGGGCGAGGTGTGCGGCGATATCCTCGGTGAGTTGTTGCATTTGCACGCGAACGGGGTCGCCGGTCGGGGCCGGGCACGTCACGACGTTGCGGTTGACATCGCCGCACGCGCCGAGCGTTGACACGAGCGCATCATTCATCGCGGCAATCGAGTTCTTCAGGTTCGGCATCAGGATGCCGTGGAACTGAATGCTCTGCCGCGTCGTTAGGCGGATCGTGCCGTTGGCGTACTTCTCGCAAATCTCGTCCATCGCGAGGTACTGCGCTGGCGTCAGCTTCCCGCCCGGCAACTTCAGGCGAATCATAAACATATACGCTTTGCCCACGCCCGCCTTCGAGCGATTCTTCCGGGCATCGCGATCTTCTTGCTGATAACTGCCGTGAAACTTCAGCAATTGTTTCGAATCTTCGCTGAAGTGGTTCTCGCCGGAGTGCAGTTCTTCGGCAATCGAGCCGCGCAGGAAGCGACTGGCCGATTTGATGCCTTCGACTGGCGATAATTTCGGGGTTTCGGTCGCAATTTCGGGAGTCGGGTCCAATGACATCTCTTCGGTCCATTCAGTTCAGAGAACGGGAAAACGCGATACATTCTAAACCGTCGCCAACGCTATCTCATCTCAGGAATCTTACCAGTATGACCCGAATTATCAATTCGAAGGTTCGCGCGCTGCGTTGGTCCAACGAATCCGTAAGGGACGCATGGCGACGTCAACGCAAGGTATTATCGCTTCTGACAACCATCCGGTATAAACTGATACTTCTTTCATGCGAGGGGACTGGAACGTGCCGTTTACCGAACTGTTTGCATTGGACTCGACGGGGTGGCTGGTCGAAAACGACCGGTTTCGCTCGTCCACGCTCATACTTTTAACGCTGGCTGCGCTCGGGTTACTGGCGGCCATCCTCTTTTCACTTCGCGTGATTGGCGGGGTGTTATGGGTGGCGGGGGTTTTGGTTCGCGGCGGCATTCGGCTGGGGTTTCGCGTGTGGGAGCAGTCCCTTGCGTGGGCGTCGTGGCGGCTGTTCCTCGCGGTACAACTCGGCTTCTTGGTTCTGGGCGTGGCCACGGCAGGGTCTGCCTCGATGGTGGCTGTCGGCTGTGCGCTGATCCCGCTGGCAATGGGACTTGCGGCGTGTCTTGCGTACATGTTCATCGACGTCGAACGCTACGAAGTCGCACGGGGATACAAGGCGCTCCACGACCCGATGAAGGGCCAACGGCTCGCGGTCGAACTCGCAAAGTACGGCCAGCAAGTCGGCGTTCCGCTACTCGCATCTTCCGCCGTCGGGATGATCGGCGGCTTCGCGCTACTCAACTTCGCACTGTTCGAATTACTCGGCACGAAATGGTACAGCCAGCCGACCGCCGACGCGACGTATCTCGATTTCGTGGCGTCGGCGTTGGTCCACTTATTCAGCGTCGTCAGTCTCGTGAACTTAGCCAACGCGCAGCATGTCATTCCCGTGTCCGTCGCGTTACCGGCGGGTGGCGTCGCGTCGGCGTTACTCGCGATGTTCAAGTCGTTTTTCACGTTGGTGCTGCTCCAGCAGATCTTTGCATCGTTGCGAAAGGGGCGATTACTCACAGAAACGATCGCCGACTTCTGGAGTCCGCACGAGCCAATCCACGAACGGGCACGGGCTTCTTTACCGCAATACGGCGCGATCGCGCTTGGCCCGTTGCTCACATCGCTCCGCTCGACCGAAGTGCTGACGCGGGAACAGCGCGAACAACTGCCGCAAGTTCTGGCGACGATCGGGCCAGCAGCGATCCCGCACTTGATCGCGCACCTCGGCGATGCGAGCGAATATGTCCGCGGGGTGGCCGTTTCGACGCTCGGACGGCTGCGCGCCACGAATGCGTTGCCGCTTTTGGCGCAACTGGCAAACGACCCGAGCGA